>NZ_JAWRVK010000004.1:0-208742 GCF_036663575.1 Halalkalibacter flavus | reverse complement strand
TGTCCGTGATCATGACTATGCTCGTGATCGTGGCTATGTCCGTGATCATGACTATGCTCGTGATCGTGGCTATGTCCGTGATCATGACTATGCTCGTGATCGTGGCTATGTCCATGGGCGTGGTGCTCAACGGTTAGCAGTACATCAAATTTCGTACTGGTAATTCCATTTTTCACAACTTTTGACCATTTCAGCTTATATTCTTCGTTAATCTGGAGTTTTTTTAACTCCTCTTCTAATTTAAATGGATCGGCCCCTGCATCAAGAAGAGCTCCAATCATCATATCGCCACTTATTCCTGAAAAACAGTCTAAATAAAGTGTCTTCATTCTTTTTCAGCTCCCTTTTGTGCTAACTGATAAATTAAAGCTGCATTGTAAGCACCACCGAATCCATTATCAATGTTTACTACACTAATTCCCGAAGCGCACGAATTCAACATTGTTAGTAAAGCTGATAAACCATGAAAATTAGCGCCATATCCTATGCTTGTTGGTACAGCGATGACAGGATGTGATACAATCCCGCCTATCACACTTGGAAGCGCTCCTTCCATTCCAGCTACTACGACCGAGACCGTTGCTTGTTGAATCTCTTCATAGTGATCGAACAACCGATGAATACCCGCCACCCCTACATCATAAATACGGTTAACATTACATCCTAACGCTTCTGCTGTAATCGCTGCTTCTTCAGCTACTTTTAAATCAGAGGTTCCTGCACATAAGATGTTAATGTACCCTTTTAAATTATCGGATTTAGCCTTCTCTTCATTTTTCCAAAGTAAGATTTCTGCAATGTCATAATACATGAATTCTGGACAAACTCTCTGAACAAGGTTGGCTTTTTCTTTTGAAATACGTGTGACTAAAACATTGTTGTCTTTTCCTCGTAATGCCTTAATAATAGAAATGATTTGTTCAGCAGATTTTCCCTCTCCGAAAACAATCTCTGGAAATCCTTGCCTTTTCTTACGATGATGGTCCACTTTCGCAAAACCTAAGTCTTCATATTGTGCTAACTTTTTCTTCGCTTCTGAAACACTCATGTTTCCACTTTGGACTTGTCCTAATATCTCTTCTAACATGGTTAACACTCACTTTTCTAATTTATGGTTCCTCTTAATGTATCATGTGTTAGAAGGATTTAAAAATACTCAGACAAATCATTCGCTACCTTATTGTACTTTTCATACACCTTTAAATAGATCTGGTGATTTTCTTCATTAGGTTTTACAACACTCCCCATAGGAACATTCTTTTTTATATCTTCAAAAGAATCAACTTTTCCAATCGAAACTAGTGCTGTCCAGGCTGCTCCCCATGCTGCACTATGATGACTTTCTGGAACATATACTTCTTTACCAAACACATCAGCAACCATTTGAAGCCACAAGCTAGACCTAGCCAATCCGCCGTTAACAAAGAGCTTTTCTGGTTCGCCTGCTACTCGTTCTAGCGCTTTTCCAATTTGGTATAGATTAAAGGTAATTCCTTCAAGCACTGCTCGAACAAAATGTTCCTTTTTATGAGTGATGGTTACACCAAAGAAATTTCCTTTAGCTCGTTGATTCCATAATGGCGCTCTTTCGCCATTAATATATGGATGAAAAAGAATTCCTTCTGCTCCAGGAGAAACTCGTTCTGCTTCTTTTGTTAGTTCATCAAAACTCCCTTGATGATTTAAAAGTTCTTTTAACCATTGAAGAGCAATGCCTCCATTATTTGTCGGTCCCCCAATGATTGAATAATCCTCTGTAAAAGCATAGCAAAAAGTTTCATGCTTCTTATCAACTTGAGCGTTCTTAGCAAATTGCCTAATAGCACCACTTGTTCCTACTGTAACAGCCACTTCACCTGGTAAAATCGCACCTATCCCTAAGTTTGCTAATTGTCCGTCAGCTGCTCCCATGACAAAAGGAGTACTATTTGAAATTCCCATTTCTTTAGAAACATCCTTTTTGATTCCAGTCAACTTCTCAGTAGGAGGGGCTATTTTTGAAAGTTGATCCTTTTGAATATTGACAAACGTCATTGCCTCTTCATCCCATTGAAATGTTTGGCGATTGAAAAGTCCCGTAGCAGATGCCATTGAATAATCAACTACTCTTTGGTCAAACCATTTCAGAATAACAAACTCTTTTATTGACATGAAAAAAGCTGCTTTACGATAAGGATCATAGCCTGTTTCTTTCATCCATAACAGTTTACTTAATGGGGACATTGGATGAATGGGCATGCCGGTTCTCTCATAAAATTTCATCCCCTCGCCTTGCATTAACTTTTCAGCTTGCTCATTGCTTCTACCATCAGCCCAAATGATGGCTTTTGATAAAGGTTCCCCCTTAGAATCAACACAGATGAGAGAATGCATCGCGGATGAAAATCCAATTGTAAGCAGCTCGTCACCCTGGATGCTTGCCATATGAATTGACTTGCGAACAGCTTGTACTGCCAACCGTTCAATCTCATTTGGATCTTGCTCAACCCAACCTGTCTTAGGATAATAGGATGTAATCATCTCTTCAGCCTCAGAGATTACATTTCCTAATAAATTAAATACAACCGCTTTAACACTCGTCGTTCCAATATCTAGTCCCATTACATACTCTTTTGACATATCACATCTTCCTTTTCATAAATCTATTCGAATAGAAAAAGACTTTGAGAGAGCTCAAAGTCTTTTTCTACTTGTTACGCTCTCTTATGAAGAACTTTATTCATGCTGCCGCTTTGATAGCCAATTAAGTCTAGTGTGACATATTGAAACCCGTACGCTTGTAGTTCCTTCGATATCAATTCGTGATTTTCAAGTACTATCGCCATATCGTTTGGCTCGACCTCAATTCTTGCCATTTCCTGATGTGTTCGAACGCGCACTTGACGGATATTTAGCGCTTTTAAATACGCTTCCGCTTTTTCTACTTTCGTAAGCTTTTCTTTTGTAATTTTTTCTCCATAAGCAATTCTAGAAGATAAACATGCAAAAGAAGGCTTATTCCACGTAGGTAAATCGAACCTTTTGGATAGATCTCTAATTTCTTGTTTGAATAAATTAGCTTCTTGCAACGGACCACGAACGCCTTTTTCTTTCGCTGCTCTCATTCCAGGGCGATGTTCATTCATATCATCTGCAATCACCCCATAAATAACATTCTTGAACCCTTTTTCCTCCATCACTGGTATTAAAAGTTCAAACAGACTGTTTTTACAGAAATAACATCGATTTTTATCATTTTCTGTATAGCCCGGAATGGCCAATTCAGATGTTTCAATAACTTGATGACGGACTCCAATTTTTCCAACTAATTCTTTTGCCTCTAGTAACTCACTTGACGGATAAGTTTCTGAGTCAGCTGTAACAGCTAGCACCCGGTCCTTGCCTAATGTTTCAACAGCTACTTTTAATAAAAATGTACTATCTACCCCACCAGAGAATGCTACAACAACGGAATCCATGTCTTGGAGGATGGATACTAACTTCTGATACTTTTTATTTAACATTGGTCTCTCCTCTCTAAAAATGTAGCACCGCTTCTAAATAAATATCTCTATAGTGTATTGAATGCTACCCGGTAAAAGACCTACCGTCTCCCCCAATTAGATGGTCATACTACCAAACCCACCGTCAACTCTAATAAGAGCTCCAGTCACGAAGCTGGATGCTTTATCTGACGAAAGCCAAACAGCTGCTCCTTGTAATTCATCTGGTTCACCGAAACGGTTCATTGGTGTATGATTCATAATTGCCTCGATTCTTTCTTCACTTAAAATTTTGCGGTTTTGTTCCGCTGGGAAGAATCCTGGAATAATCGCATTTACACGAATACCATGTGGCGCAAATTCTCTTGCAAGATATTGAGTCATACTATTTACGCCTGCTTTTGATACAGAATACGTAAATACTTTTGATAATGGTGTTGTCGAAGAAACAGAAGAAATATTAATAATGCTGCCTTTTCTTTCTTGCTCAATCATCTTCTTCGCAAAGATCTGACACGTCACTACTACTCCTTTTAAGTTGACATCCATGATGTCATCCCATTCCTCCATATCGAGATCAAAGAACGGTGTAGTGCTATTTTTTCCAGGGGCATTTAATACTACATCCCAGCCTCCAGACCATTGTTCAATTTCATTAGCAGCCTGTTCTAATGACTCTCGTGAACTTACATCTGCAGCAAAAGCTTTTGCAATACCCCCACTCTCTTCGATTTCCTTTACCACTTTAGTTGCCTTTTCTAAGTTACGACCTAAAATGGCTACTTGAGCACCGTGTTCAGCTAATCCCTTTGAAATGGAAGCACCTAATACACTGTTCCCTCCAATTGCAACTACTGTTTTCCCCGTTAAATCAAATAGATTTCCCATTTTTTCTCCTCCTAAAAATTATATTTATCCTCTATAAAACCTTTACTTACTTATATTTCCATCCTCATCTAATTGAATTTCATAAAGATCTGAAATCTGCTCCATTTGTGGATGTTGTGACACTAATTCGAGAAGGGCTTCTGAAACTTCAATTTCCCCTATCTCCAAAGTATTTTTAATTCGAACCATCTTCACTTTTGAAAAGTCTAAAATATTACATGTCTTAACCGCCGCTTGAATAGCTTCTTTATCATTAGCAAGCGTCGTTGCAATTTTCGTTGGTGCAACGACCGTTGATGTTAACCCATTGGCATAAGTGAATTCTCGGTTCATCTTATCAACCAAACGTTGCGTCGTGAAATCAGCAGTTCCAACCCCGTTCGCATTCCCTTCTGTTTCTGGGGTTAAATCTAGTACAACCATCTTGTTAACTTCAGGGCCGCCATGTGCATACGGTGTCGGGTAACGTCCAGTTATATTCGGATCCATCCCGTCTCCACTAATATTTTTTCCTATCTCATTAATAACAAGCACATCTATTTGCTCAAAAAATAGTTTCGGTAATAGTTCCTTAGCCAAAGCTTGAAGTTCTGGCTCTTTCTCCTCAATTTCTTCTGCTGCAAGCACTTCGATTCTCGCCACTTTATCAAATGCATTTTCTAAAGTAGCTACACCGAATAAAATAGGCGTTTGGGCCATCATCAATTTCGCCATTGCTGGTACATTTTCTGCCATATACTTAAATCCTAATTGATGACAAGCCTCTGCCCCTTTTTGTTTACCTAGCCCAATGCTGATCATTTTCATAATTCCGCTCTCTACAGGTCCACGAAACGCTGTATGAGGCTTAATACGATTAATGACAATAATCCCATCAGCTTCAGATGCATGTTTATCAATATAAACAGGGAGGCCATTTGGTAATTCTCCTAGTTTTATCACGTCCATAGAAGAACGAATTTCAGCCCCTACGCTGTCTTCTGTAACACCAAGATGTGCTAACACTTCACGTTGCCCCTCAGCGGTAGCGCCTCCATGGCTCCCCATACTCGGAACAATAAACGGTTTTGCACCTAATCCTTTTAAGAATTGTACGGTTAACGCGGTTACCTCTACTAGACGGTCCATCCCTCGACTTCCAACTGCAATAGCAATTTCCATTCCAGGCTTAATCTTTGTCGTTATTTGAGGTTGTTGCAGCTTTTCATTTAAGACTTCATTAATATTATCAATTTTACGACTATCAAAGTGTTGCCTCACTTTTGCCATTTTAGGCAATGGAATATCTTTTAATAAATCTTGAAGAATACCCATACTATTCGTTCACTCCTTTTTTAACGGTTTGTAAAATAGGATTCCGCATTATCATAGCCAATATTACGAATCATTCTTTGAAGGAGTAACTCATCATTTGGCGCCTTACCTTCTTCCACCCATTCACCGATAAGATTACACAAGATTCTTCTAAAATAATCATGTCTTACAAAAGAAAGAAGACTACGAGAATCAGTTAGCATCCCAATAAAGTGACTCAACGCCCCTAAGTTCCCTAAATCTTTCAACTGCTTTTCCATTCCATCGATATGATCATTAAACCACCATGCCGAACCGAATTGAATTTTGGCTGGAATACCTGCTTCGTAGAAGTTTCCAGTCATTGTTGCTAACACATAATTGTCACGTGGATTTAAGTTGTAAAGGACTGTTTTTGGCAACGAATTGTTTTGGTCTAGTGCATCCAAGAAACGTGATAAATCTTCAGCTATACTCGCATCACCAATGGAATCAAATCCAGCATCAGCACCGAGTGCACGAAACATCTTTGTGTTGTTGTTTCTAGTAGCACCTATATGCAATTGCATTACCCATTTTTTCTCTGCATACATTTTCCCTAATTCAAATAGAAGAAACGATTGATAATTGACAATGTCTTCGTTTGTAAGTGTCTCATCGTTATAACGCTTTTCAAATACTTTCCCAGCCACATCTTTTGATACGCCTTTAAATACCAATTGGGTAAGACCATGATCAGATGCACGGCATCCCATTTCATTAAAGTAATCAATTCTCTGTTGCATCGCATTCAACAATCCATCGATAGAGGTAACCTGTTGGCCAGATACTTCTTCTAATTTTTTTATCCACTCATGGAAGGTCGGCTTTTCTAGGAAAAGTGCTCCATCTGGTCTAAAGGTCGGTGCAATTTCTGTTTTAAATGTCTGATCGCTTTTTAATAGTTTGTGATACTGTAGCCTAGAAGTTGGGTCGTCTGTTGTGCCAATAAATTGCACTTTTGATCTTTCTACAAATTTTCTCGGTTTAAAATCAGGTTGTTGTAATTTCTCATTACACTCATTCCATATTTCACGAGCTGTTTCAGGACTTAACCTCTTATCAACGTGGAAAAATGTTTTTAATTCCATATGAGTCCAATGATATAACGGGTTTCCTATTAAATTAGGTACCGTTTGTGCCCAAGCTTCAAACTTCTCCCAATCAGAAGAATCACCAGTGATTAACTCTTCGTTAACTCCATTTAATCGCATCGCTCTCCATTTATAATGATCCCCAGCAAGCCACACTTGCGTCATATTTTCAAACGACTTATTTTCCCAAATCTCTTGCGGGTCTAAATGACAATGGAAGTCATGAATCGGTAACTCTTTTGCTATATTGTTATATAGTTTTTGTGCAGTTTCATTGTTTAATAAAAAATCATGATCTAAAAAATTCTTCATAAGTACTTCCCCCTTATTTCATATTTACTATTGAAAAAAAACATATAAATATTACAATTATTGTAACCACTTTCATTATACATTTACTATTTATTTGTTTACTAAACAAACTAACAAATGTAGAATATCATTTATACGCATTTTAGTCAATTCCTAAATACTGGCTCCATCTTTCAACGTACACTCTTCTCTATATAAGTATTTGAAAAAAATGTATAATATATAGTATCGTTTCTAAATGACTAATAACAATTGATCCAATGATGAATTAGTGGATAGACAGAGTTAGGATAAGATTTATATTACAGGAGGTTAAATAATGGTTACAGGTGATGCTTCATACATTAAGAAAATTAATCGAAGCTTTCTTATTAGTAAAATAATTGAGCATGGATTTATATCAAGAGCAGAATTATCTAAAATTACTGGATTAAATAAAGCGACAATTTCTGTCCAAGTTGCAGATTTACTAAATGAAGAGTTAATCATTGAAACTCAGCAAGAACACAACAACTTAGGAAGAAGGCCCATTATGCTTTCACTTAACCGGAAGGCTGGCTATGCTTTAGGGATTGATTTAGACTACAAACATATTACTTTTACATTGTCAGATTTATTAGGATCCCCCCTATCTACAGAAATCGTTGATTTGAATACTTCTGATTATGATGAAATACTTGAGTTATTAGGCAAGTACATAAAGGACTTCCAAAACAAGTGCATAGACAGTCGATACGGCATTGTAGGAATTGTAATTGGAGTTCATGGAACCGTTACCGAAGATGAAGTTATCAAATTCGTCCCTCGACATAATTGGCATAATAAAGATTTGAAATCTGACATTGAAGCCAAAGCAGGGATTTCTCCTTACATTAAAAATAATGCAAACCTATGTGCATTTGCCGAACAAGTATATAAACATCACAATAGTGAAAATCTATTATGCGTTAGTTTGTATTCAGGTATTGGACTTGGGATTATGATTAATGGAGAACTCTATGAAGGGTATCATGGCTTTGCTGGTGAGATGGGACATATGATCGTTGTTCCTAATGGCAGACCGTGTAATTGTGGTAATAAAGGGTGTTGGGAACAATACTCTTCAGAGTCTACCTTTTTCAAACAACTTTCAGAAAAACAAAATATAGACGATATCAACTATACCGATATTCAGAAGCGGTTAAATGATAAAGACTCTACTTTCAGTGAGGAAATGGAAGAGTTTATAAATTACTTATCTATTGGTCTAAATAACATCATAAACCTTCACAATCCTGCCACAATCGTTCTAAATAGTGAGCTATTAAAAATGAACGAAGGGGCAATCGATGAAATAAAGGGTAATCTAACATCATCAGTAAGTTCTTTTGAAGAGTTGCTCATTTCGGATTTTGGAAAGGAAGCAACCGTCATGGGTGCATGCTCTTTAGCAATAAAAAACTTCTTAAACATCCCAGAATTAAAGCTTAGTATAGATGATCAGGATTTACCAAAACTTACAGTGGATGTTCCAGTTTAAGAAATAAAGGTCATTTTAAAAGCCCTACCTGTAAAATCGTTCAGGTAAGGCTCTTAAATACTGACTCATACCAAAATTACCATTTTTATTATTAAGCTTATAATTCCTAAATGTATGTCCATCATTCGGGTAAATCAATCCAAGAAACAGCATTTTTAGCCTCTAACGGGGATCCCTTTCCTCCCCTGAATTTATGTCAATAACTTTAACCGGATTTTGAGGTGCAGCTACAGTCATACTGTTTGGAGCTTCTTCTTTGTTCTCCACCCAATCAACAAGCAGATCAAAAGCTTGATGAGTATAAGGCAATAAGGGTTGAAGCTCTCTGTCCGGATCTGTTACTTGATTCCAGACCAGGCTGTCCACATGAGTGCCTTTTTCGATCATGTATAGACGGTGCAAATGATCTTTTCCTGCTTTTTTCACAAGTTTTCTGTATCCTTCTGCATGAATTGCAGGAAAAATGAGAGAATCCAATGAACCGGTTATGCTGATTAAAGGCACGTCAATATCACCGGTATTCGCTACCTCTTTAATGTTTTCTTTTATACTTTTTGGTCGTGATACGTATTTATAATCTTTATAGATATGATCATAGCTGCGGTCTCTTACCCCATTCACAAAATTTAAATAGTTTTTCCAATTAATTCTAGCTGGTGCGTCTGGATCAAAGTGATCGCGGTATATATTTAAGGTTACAAACCAATATACCTGGTCATGATAGGCCCATAATTTTTCGGATCCATGTGGAAGACCTGCTTTGTACATTTCCTTAACTGCTTCATCCCGTGCTTTCCCGCTGCCGAAAATGGCTTCATTGGCATTATTGACTACAGTTGTTAAAGAGCTAATTAAGTTTGGAGCCTGATCTGTCCATAACACCCCTTCCCAATCAACTCCGCCGTCAAAAAGTCGTGGCTCTCTTGTTTTTTCCGGTCCATCATTTTCAAGCGCATAACGGACAACATAGCCCCCATTTGATATTCCCAAAGCGTATGTAGGCACTTTATGGTCTTCTTTTAATAAACGGCTTGCAGGGTTTGCAGGATCATTCGGTCGAATCAGCTTATCAGGGTAATGCTTGCTTAAATAGCTTTGAGCCGATTTTGTCACTTGGCGATAGCGCAGATGCCATTCTGCTACACTATCATCCGCGTTGATTAGTGCATTTTTCACCTTTGCAAACGGATCAATGGGATCACTTTCCCCCTGTGTCCCTTTATCAATCGCCGCAAATGCAAAACCTTTTTCTAACACAAAATCACTAAATAGCAGGTCTGTCGAAGTTTCATTCCGAGTAGCAGGTATACCAGAGACGACCAGTTTTCCATTCCAGTTCTCTGGTACGCGAATAACGAATTGCGCATCGTCAAAAAATCCAGTAATCTGTGTCCCCTTAATTTCCGAAGGTTTATACATCTGATACCAACCAGTACCTTCGGTTGAATTCCCCCAATTATAAGGAGCCAAACCGAGGTTATCATAAGCAACTGCTTTTTGATATTGCTGCGGATTTTTCGTAGTCAGCCAGTTTCCATTTGCCCCATCAAAGTAAATTTCAGACACATCACGTGCCCCAGGTATCAACTCATCCTTGTCCTTTGCATACTTTTGCCCCATCATTTCTCCTCCAGTATAAAATGTAAATAGCAAAGACGAAGATAAAGCAAGCGCCAACGATTTTCCTTTCAGAAAAATCAAATCCCTTCTCCTGCAGTGAATTCATATAATTCAGATAATAACATTTTACTGTTTCAGTCTTTTAAAATCACGAGGCTATTGTCGCAATTTACCTGTTTTAGACGCCCAAAACAGAACCATAACCAATTTCTTCTTTTCCAAAACCAGTATATATATTAATTGTTTCTTTTTTCACTCAATACAGCTGCCACAAACACTTTAATCTTCCTTTTAAATGAAACGAACTATCAATTCATCCAGACGAAATAATCACATATTTCAGAAAAATAAATAAAATTAAAAACCCAAGCTAATTTATAATCAACTTGGGTTTGGTAATCTTTCATTATTCTTAAGTTATAAGTTCACTGTAAGTAATCCCTCACCCCACTCCCGCCTTCAAACTCTGCAATTCTACCAACTTATGCTTCGAAATCCTTGCTGTCTCCGGGTAATTTTTAAAATAAGCTTTATACATCTGACCTACAGTTTCCACTTTCGTTAATTGATCCAAGTTAATGATATACGACCGATGTGCGATCATAAAACGGGAATCGAGAAGATGTTCGTAGCTGACTAATGGCTCGTTTGTTTGATATTTATAATGCTCCGTATGAATAATCGATTTCCGATTAGATTTTTCAATAAATAGAATCTCTTCAGGTGAAAGAAAGGTGATCTGATTGTTTCTCTTAATCATTAAATCTTTATTTGCATGACCTTTTTCAATAGTGATGCGATTTTGATATAATCTTGTTTCCGCACGCTCTAAAGCCGTGAATAGTCTTTCTCTTTTGATCGGTTTGACAATATAATCGACAGCGCTTACTTCAAACGCATCTAAAGCATAATTGTCATAACCTGATGTAAAGATTACCTCAAGAGACGGATGAAGTCTTTTGCATGTTTTCACTGCCTCCATTCCATTCAAAAAAGGCATTTCAATATCTACTATCGCAATATCTGGTTTTTCATTCATAATTAAGCGAACGAACTCTTCTCCATCTACTGCTTCACCAACGATTTGAAAACGTGAAAGATTTTCAATAAAGCACCTTAATAGTTTTCTTGAAGCCTTGTCATCCTCAGCAATTAATACTTTCATTATGACCCCTCCAAGTTCCCAAAAATAATCAATATATAAAGAAGCAAGGGAAATGCCCCTTGCTTCTCCTTACGCCCACCACATTTCCGAGATTTCTTCTTTAAAAAGGGATGCTTTTAAAAGCGCTATCGCTTTCCCTAGTCCTTCATCAATGGATGCTAGCATATCTTCGTGTTCAATTGAGAGGACGTAGTCGTATCCAACTGCCCGAAGTGCGCTGATCATATCGTGCCACGTCTTTGCGTCATGACCATATCCTACCGTTCGAAACGTCCATGAACGATCAAGGACTTGACTATAATGTTTCGTATCTAGGACGCCATTCACACTGATATTCGCTTGATCTAAATACGTATCCTTTGCATGAAAGTGGAAAATAGCTTTTTCACGTCCAAGTTTTTTGATTGCTTCAACTGGGTCAATTCCTTGCCAGACAAGATGACTAGGATCAAAGTTTGCTCCTATCATAGGGCCCACATGTTCCCTTAATTTCAGCAATGTTTCTGGATTATAGACAACAAAGCCAGGATGCATCTCAAAGGCAATTTGGTTGATTCCATGTGATTTGGCGAATGCTGCTTCTGTTTTCCAATATGGAATGACAACCTCATTCCACTGCCATTCAAGCATTTCGACATATTCAGGTGGCCATGAACAAGTAACCCAGTTCGGGAACTTTGCATCTTTGTGATCACCTGGACAACCGGAAAATCCATTTACTACGGGTACTTCTAAACATTCTGCTAATAAAACGGTTTTTCGCCATGACTCATGGGATTCATTTGCAAACTTCCTGTTAGGATGAAGCGGATTGCCATGGAAGCTCAACCCGCTAATGCTAAGGCCTCTTGCTTCAATGGCTTTTTTGTATTCGTTTAATTTCGTAGGGTTATCTAGTAATTCATCTGGATTACAATGACTTGTCCCAGGGTAGGTTCCCGTACCTAACTCGACTGTTTCTATCCCCATTTCAGCAACTTTATCTAGCATTTCTTCAAAAGGCAGATTTTGATAGAGGACGGTAAAGACTCCTAATTTCACGACTTGACCTCCTGTCCCACGTTTACTTTCACCCACTTTTGGTTTGTATGACTCTCTAGAATCGCATCTGTAATGCACATGGAAAGGTGGCCATCAGCAAATGTCGCAAAGTTCGTTTGATCCTTTAATGGATCTTTTCCTTCATGAATGAAGGTATAGAAGTTTTTCATCATATTTTTTAACGCATCAGGCCAGCCCTCGTTATGACCACCTGGATGATGAATCGAGCCCTTCGCTTCATTGCTAAACAAAGCTGGATCTGCTAGAAGAGTTTCATTTGCACGGCCGCGATGCCCGAGCCATAGCTTCTCTGGTTCTTCCTGATTCCAATAAGCGGAACTTTGGCTACCGTTAATTTCAAAGCTTAATCGATTTTTACGTCCTGCACTTACTTGCGATACAGTAAAGACACCGCTTGTACCGTCATTAAAGCGAACGAGAACGGATGCATAGTCCTCTGTATTGATTGGTACCTCTTCATACTGTTGGTCCGCCGTCTCTTGAGCTCCAAAAGTAGCCACATTTCCGATTGCTTTCTTTCTTACTGGAATAACAGTCGCTAAATCCGCAAATACTTCAACAATTTGTTTACCCGTTACGTGTTGGACGGTATCACACCAATGGGAGCCAATATCAGCTATCGCACGCGACTTCCCACCTGCTTCTGGAGCTAACCGCCAATTATAATCAGTCTCATATAACAGCCAATCCTGCAAATAGCTTCCGTGAACAAGATTTACTTTCCCTAACTCATTGTTTTTAATCATCGTTTCTAATTGCTTTAAAATAGGGAATTGGCGATAGTTAAAGTTAACCCCGTTAACAACGCCATGCTCTTTAGCTAACTCTAGCAATTCTCTTGATTCGTCACTTGACATGGCTAACGGCTTTTCTGATAAAACATGTTTACCTGCTAAAATAATCTCTTTATTAATCGCAAAATGCAGATGATTTGGCGTACAATTGTGTACGACTTGAATCTCTTCATCGCGCAGCATGTCCTTGTAATCTCCATATGCTTTTGGAATTCCTAACTCAGCCGCTTTTTGTTCAGCCGCCTCAAGGCTCGATTCTGCTAGTGCTACTACCTCAACAAATCCTAATCGTCTGACCGCTTCAATGTGAGTCGGTCCTATAAATCCTGTTCCAATGACACCTACTTTGATTTTATTCATACTAACTCACCTCTCCTATCCTATTAAAAACTGTTTTTTCTTTATCGTTTCTTTGCTTTGCGTCCAAACGCTACTGCTAAAATAATAATCAAGCCACTAACCATCATTTGCTGACTTACATCTAAGCCCATAATGATTAAGCCATTATTAATCGTTCCAATTAAAATTGAACCAAAAATCGTTCCAACGACTGTTCCAACTCCGCCAAACAGACTCGTTCCACCAAGAATAACGGCTGCAATAACAGAAAGCTCTGCCCCTTCACCGAATGTAAAACGACCGGCCTCAAGTCTACCTGCATATAACATACCAGCAAAACCAGCCATCATCCCTGAAGATATTAAGGCGATTAGTTTGACACGAGCTGTATTGATCCCTGAGAATCTAGCTGCGCTTTCATTTCCCCCTGTTGCAAGAGTTTGTCTGCCAAACGTTGTTTTTCTTAAAACAATATGACCGATTACCGCTATTAAAATCGTCCAAACGAAAAGCATCGGAATCGGCCCTAAGCTTCCAGAACCAAATAAGAAAATAAATGCATCGTTTAAGATTGGTACAGGAGCTGTTCCTGTAATCCACATCGCAATCCCTTTCACAATAATCATCATTCCAAGCGTGACAAGGAAGGATGGAATTAACACCTTGGTAACTAAAAGTCCATTAATTAAACCGATAAAGGCGCCTGTCCCAATTCCAGCAAGGATTCCACCAATAACGCCAAATGATTGAATCGCTAATGCCGCTGTTAAGGAAGATAAGGCCGCAATCGAACCAACCGATAAATCAATTTCGGCAGTTGAGATCACGAATGTTACCGCTACAGCCATAATTGAAATCATTGCTGTTTGTCTAACAATATTTAAAAGGTTATTGGTTGATAAAAATCCATAATCATATAGCGTGATTGAGAATGTGATAAAAACTCCGATAAAAGCAATATAGACAATATAATTTCGCCAATCAAAAGCAGGACGTTTTGTTGCAGTTGTAGTATTAATGATTTTGGATTGCATGCTCTAAATCCTCCTCTGATTTAATTTCCTCACGTGATAATTCACTTGTTACCTTGCCATTTTTTAACGTAATAATTCTATCTGAAACAGCTAAAAGCTCTGCTAGTTCAGAAGAAATGACAATAACGGCTTTCCCCTGATCAGCTAACTCACGAATAATTTCAATAATCTCGGATTTTGAACCGATATCAACTCCATTTGTCGGCTCATCAAGGATTAATATATTCGGTTCGTTTGCTAACCATTTTGCAAGAACAATTTTTTGCTGATTCCCGCCTGATAAGAGATTTGTAGACTTATAGATACTATCCGTTTTAATATTTAACTTTTCAACGAACTGCTCGGATAGTTGATCTACTTTCTTCTTATTGATAAACCCAGATTTCGATACTTTGTTTAAGATTGGGTAAATGATATTTTCTTTTACTTCGTGGGTCAGTACTAACCCTTGTACTCGTCGATCTTCTGGAACTAACGCAATCCCAGCGCGAATGGCGTCTTGCGGCTGTTTTATTCTGACCGCTTGACAATCCACAAAGACCTCTCCAGACGTAATTGGGTCGATACCAAATATCGCTTGCGCCAGTTCTGTCCGGCCGCTTCCCATTAAGCCTGCAATACCAAGAATTTCACCTTTATATACACAGAGATCGACTCCATTTACTTTTGATCCTGAATGTAAGTCCTTCGTTTCTAATATCACTTCTTCTTTTGAATATGAACGAGGTTTCCAACCAAAGCTTGACTCCATCGATTTCCCAACGATATGTTGAACAAGCTCTTCCATGGTTAAATCAGCTGTTGGGCTGGTAATCACAAATTTGCCATCCCGCAGTACAGTTATGCGGTCGGACACTTGAAAGATTTCATCCATTCTATGTGAAATATAAATGATTGACATGCCTTCTGACTTTAATGTCTCAATTAACTCAAACAATGTTTCGGTTTCATTTTTTGATAAGGTTGCGGTTGGCTCATCCATAATTAAGATACTTGCCTTTTGAGCAAGTGCCTTGGCAATTTCAGTCATTTGCCAAAAGCCGACACTTAGATTTTCGATTAACATATCTGGACTAATATTGACATTTAATTGCTTTAAAAGATCTTCAGTTTGAACATACATCGCTTTTTCATCTAAAAATCCATTGCTTTTCTTTAATTCACGATTTAAAAAAATGTTTTGTTTTACTGTTAAGGAAGGGATCACACTAAATTCCTGGAAAATCATCGCTACACCATTTTCTTGTGCATCTTGCGGCTTTTCAATCTCTACCTCTTTGTCATTAATGACAATTTTCCCGCTATCTTTCTGATAGACACCCGTTAGAATTTTCATTAACGTTGACTTTCCAGCTCCATTCCCACCCATTAGTGCATGAACTTCGCCTTTTTCTAACTCAAATTCAACATGATCAAGTACATTTATCCCATTAAAAGATTTTGATATTTCTGACATTCTCAATGCTAGCTTTGTCATAAAATCACCCTTTGTTTTAAAGGGGGTAATGAATTACCCCCTTTATTGTAATTAAGGAATCGTTACTTCTAATTTTTTTACTTTTACCCACTCGCCTTTTTCAGCAGATTCCAAAATTGCATCACTAATCACACAAATTTGGTATCCATCATCAAAGTTAGGGGAAACCTCCGTGTCATCTGCAATGGCTTTCACAAAATCATAGACTTCGATAATTTTCGTATCTCCATAACCGATTCCTAATGCAGGAATTGGCCATAGCCCTTCTCCGTATGGGTGTGCAGGACCTGTATATACTGTTCTAAAGCCTTTACGATCGGCTGGGTCATCGGCAAAGAAAACTTGTAATTCATCGCGACGCTCATAGTTAAAAATAAGTGAACCTTTCTCCCCGTGAATTTCAAATGTAAGGAAGTTGTTTCTGCCGTGAGCGTTACGAGTTGCTTCAATACTTCCAACGGCTCCATTTTCAAATTTTAAAAGTGTCATTAACTCATCATCAACATCAACTTGTCCTTTTGGTACATCTTCCGCTGACTTTACGGTTCCTAATTTATCAACACCGCCAGTTTGGATCGGTCTTTCTTTCACCCATGTTTGTGTATGTGCCATTACATCAGAGATTTCACCAACTAAATATCTTGCAAAATCAACGACATGTGTCCCGATATCTCCTAACGCCCCCGAACCAGCAATGTCTTTTTTAAATCTCCAAGAAAGTGGAGAATTCGGGTCTGCAGACCAATCTTGCAGATACGTTCCACGGAAATTCAATACTTTTCCGATCGCTCCTTCTTCAATATATTTTTTCGCAAGGGCAACAGCAGGTGTTCTACGGTAGTTAAATGCAACCATATGCTTGACTCCTGCTTCTTTGACCGCATCCAGCATCGTTTTCGCCTCAGCTGCATTACGAGCTAATGGCTTTTCTGAAATAATGTGTTTTCCTGCTTTTGCTGCTGCAATCGCAATCTCTGCATGAGAATCATTCGGAGTTACAATGTCAACGATGTCAATATCAGGGTTGTTGATAATATCCATCCAATTTGCTGTATATTCGTCGTATCCAAGTCGAGCTGCAGCATCTTTCGCTAACTCTTCTGTTACATCGGCCACCATTTTCCGATGTGTCAGCCCTGGAGCTGGCCAGAAATACATTGGCATCCCTGCATATGCTAGTGAATGTGCTTTTGCCATAAATCCTGCACCAATTAAACCTACGTTATATGTTTTCATTTTGAAATTCCTCCTCTAATATCCTTGTTATTTTGACAATGCATCTTGAACTTCTTGTGGAGCTGATGTCGAGTAAACCATTTCCCATGCGTCGAGAATATTTTCCTGTGTTACAGTTAAAGCAGGTACGGCCACGTAAGATGGCGTTTCCTTATCTAACAGTGCGTAACCAGCTAAAATGGCTTCTGCGACTCCTTGGTCATAAGGAAGTTGGGCTCCTAGTCCTTTAATCGAACCACCTCTTGCAATGTTCAAAGCTACATTTGCACCTAAATCAATGGTTGTAATGACTAAATCATCTCTACCCGCTGTTCTAGCAGCTGCTACTATTCCTTCAGTTGGTACATCCCACACACCAAAGATGCCGTCTAGATCAGGGTTTGTTGTCAACATGGCTGAAGCTACCTGTAATCCGTCATCAGGACCACTAATGCCGCCACGCGCTACAATTTCAATGTTTGGGTACTTTTCTTGAATTGTTGCTTCAAATGCTTCCGTTCTTTGTTTTGTGACAAAGAAGTCTGCATCATGGTAGACGACACCAATTTTCCCTTCTCCGCCAAGTTCTTCCGCCATTACTTCAGCAGCTGCAATTCCATTTCCATAGTTATCAGCAGAAACAACGCTTACATAGTGTTCTTCATGGGTTAAATTGCTCGGTACATTGTCCATAAAGACTAATTTAGTACCTTGTTCAGCAGCTCTTTTAAACGCAGAAGCAGTCGAAACAGGATCTGTTGGAATACTTACGATAATATCTGGATTTCTTGCCATTACGGTTTCAAGATCAGCCACTTGCTTCTCTGCACTAAATTGCGCATCCGTTACGGCAATGACTTCAATTCCCATTTTTTCAAATGTCGTCTCCAATCCATTTATTTGCGCTTTTGACCAATCATTTCCTGCATAGTGCATAACGAGAGCTGCTTTATAATTTCCTTCTTTAATTTTTTCAATATCTTCTACGGTAAGCTCAAGCGTCGTAGCAGATACCGCCGACTCTCCATATGGCCCTTCACTTTGAATGACAGCATCGGCATCAATATTTGGATTAATCGTGATTGGCTCAAGGACAGTTTCTTCAGTCTTTGTTTCTGAGCTGTTAGATGATGAAAGCTCCTCCTCACTGCTTGATGTGCTTTCTGTATTACAACCAGCTAAGACAAGCATTCCTGCCGCAAGCGACGCGACCGCAAATCTTTTAAACTTTTTCAATTTCAACCCCCCATTTATGTTTTATTTATAAAATTTGTTTAGGAAATCTAAGCTGATCTCTGCTCCTTGCTTCGGATTGGTGTAACTATCTAATTCCACCGTTACCCATCCGTCGTAATTCATTGCTTGAAGCGCTTCAATTACTCCTTGTAAGTTTTGCTCTCCCTCACCTAATGGCAGGAAGTCTCCACCTTTTAAATCTTTCAAGTGAACGTAAGGGATACTATCCTTATATTTTTTAATAAATTCAATCGGATCTCCGCCGCCCGCTTCAATGTGGGCTGTATCCGGGCAAAAGTTAATCGATGTAAATTGTGCAATCTTCTCGACTTGCTCTGGAGACTCTCCCAATGAACCTAAGTGCGGATGATAGCTCGCAACTAACCCATTTGCTTTCGCAATCTCACTTACGCGTTCTAGAGCTTGTCCTAATTTTTCATAGTCGCTTTCTAAAATTCCTGTACTTCTTAGCGCTCCCCCGCCAACGACTAAATGCTCTGCACCGAATTCAGCAGCAAGACTTGCCGCCTTTTCAATTTTTGCTAGCTCTTCCTCGAGGATTTCATCGAAAATAAAGTTTCCTCCAGAATAAACACCAATCAACTTTAGCTTTAAAGAGTCCATCAATGTTTGAAACTCTTCTTTCTTGTTTTCATATTGCAGCAGATTTCCATCGAAAATTTCAAAGCCCTTATATCCTATACTTGAAAGATCCTCTAATGCTTCTTCTGTTGAGCCATTTGCTAAGTAATAACAATCTTTAATAGAAGTTACTCCTGCCGGGTGACCAACAACGCCACCCCATGTATTTGTTTGGTATCCTAGTTTCATATTTTTCTCCTCCAATTCAAATCAAGTAATTTGTACAGTTTTCACACGATCGATTGCTTGCATCACCCCCCTTGAAGAATGTAAAGGATTACAATTAAAAACAGTGAAAATTCTAGAATCCTACTAAAAAGTGGGAATAATTTGTAAAGGATTACATTTAACCAAACTAAAACTCCCAATTAACTAAGAATTACAAACTGATTGTGGCTATATTTTGTAAAGGATTACATTTTAGCAACTTACTTTTTTCAGAGCTTTTTCACGCAAGAATTTCTGATAATAAGCTTGTCATCTAAAATATATTGATTTCTAATAATCTTTTTATTTTTCATCAGCTTTATAAGCAGATCCATCGCTTTGTTCCCAATTTCAAAAGCCGGTTGAGCAATCGTCGTAAGCTCTGGTTCAACAATCGTTGAAAACTTGATATTATCAAATCCTATGACTGAGATATCAGCAGGAACTCGAAAATGTTTAGACTTGATTGCCTTAATGGCCCCAAGTGCCATTTCATCATTAGCGGCAAACACTCCAGTGGGAAGCTGATTTAGAGCCAGCAGCTTATTCATTACATTAAAGCCACTTTCATAAGTGAAATCCCCTTCTTGAATAAGTACCGGATCGACCGTTACATTATATTGGGCCAACGCTTGATAAAATCCCTTTAGCCGATCCTGTCCGAGAACGCTGGTAGTCGGTCCTGATATAAAGGCTATTTGTCTATGTCCCAATCGAATCAGATATTCGGTCGCTTTTCTTGCAGCACTGATATTATCAATTGATACTGTTGGGATACTTGAACCTTCTATATATTCACAAGCTAGAACGACGGGATATTGATTTTCTACTATATTTACAAGTTCTGAATTCATTACTGTTAAAAAAATCATGCCGTCTGCTTTCTTCTGTCTAAGAAGATCTACATAACCACTCTCTAACTCTAAGTCATTGGTTGTATCTTTTAATAAAACTTGATAACCATTTGCGGCTGCAACATATTCGATCCCTCTAAGAACCTTCGAGAAAAAGGGATTTGAAATATCTGGAACAACGACAATGACTGTCTTTGTCTCTAGCGTTCGTAACTGGCGGGCTAATATATTGGGATGGTAATCTAAATCTTTTATCGCTTCCAAAACCCTTCCCATCGTTTCTTCCCTAACAGTATGGGGACTGCTTAACACCCTTGAAACGGTAGCAGTAGAAACTTTAGCCCTTTTGGCTACATCAATGATTCCAACCATTTTTGTTCGCTCATTTCTTTTTTTTTAACTCTATGCTTGCATTGTAAACGTATTCAGGATTGGTGTCTAACTAGCTTCAGGCACCATTTTATCATTTTCGGAAGCGCTCACTTTTAATTCAGACACGAATTTCATTCATTCAGACAAAAAAATCACAAATTATAAGAATTTTTAAAGCCCGGAATCAACTTTTGTCGATTACGGGCTTGCTAGTCTACAAATATGTTCATTTAAGTTAGAGGCTGATCCTCTCGCTATCTCCATAAATCTGCTTTACTTTTCCTCTTAAAAATTCAATTGATTTTTTCGCATACCAATCAGGTTCTGCTTGTCTTGTGTGAAATCCTACTTCCATTGATAAGTACCCATCATAGTTAATGTCTTTTAATGCTTTCAATACTGCGTCGAAGTCACATCTTCCTTCTCCAGGTGGAAGACGATCATTATCAGAAATATGAACGTGATGAAGTTTATCTGCCATCTTGTACACATAGTCACTTGGAACTTCATTCCGATACAAAGCATGGAACGTATCAAACATAACCTTTACATTCGATAATCCGGTTTGCTCACTTAATAGTAAGGCATCATCTGCTGTCTCTATTAAATTACTATCTGCCGGCGTAGGCTCAATGACCATCGTGACACCAAGATCTTTTGCATATTCGGCGACTTCCGTTAACGCTTCTAAGCTATAATTCCAAGCTTCCGTTTGAGATGTCCCGTGAACTACCCAGCCTGCAATCCACATCACAGTCGGGCATTCCCATTCAGAGGCTAACCGAACGACATCCTTATAATGTTGAATCGTAAACTCCCTTTCCTCTTTCAAAGGGGAACTAGGATTTACTCCAGGTCCGCCACCGGGTGCAGGAAGCATTGCAGATACTTTTAAATTCTTCTCCTTAAGTAAATGTAAAATCTCTCGTCTTCGTTCCGGTGATAAATAATCTGGCCAAGCATGCGGACTTGCACATCCAATCTCAATGGCGTCATATCCAAACGAAGACAGTCTTTTGATCACCTCTTCTAATGGATACGAAGGAACCCAAACTGGAAAACCACTATAAGCCCACGTATTAAAAGAAATACCTTTCACTTTCAACAACTCCTTCTTCGTCCCTTTGAATGTTTATTCCCAAACAAACACAGCTTTTTCTGTTTTTCTTTCATCGAATAATTTGAAAGCTTTCTCTGCTTCTTCTAACGTAAACGTATGGGTTACTAACTTTTCTACAGGTAATTGTTTTCTAACAATGAATTCTGCAATCTCATCAAATTCCTGGATTGGAAAATACCACGAACCCATGACTGTTATCTGTTTACGGATTAACTGCTCACTTGGGTGGATTTTCAGTTCCTTATTTTCACCTATAAAAGCAACTCTTCCATGAGCTCTTACACTATTTAATGCATCATTTTCCGCAAATGGACTACCAGAACAATCGATAGCCGCATCTGCTCCGCGATCGTTTGTAATCTTACTAATTTCTGCTAATATATTAACGTTCTTCCCATTGAGTGTATAATCTGCTCCTAATTCTTTCGCAATCTCTAGCCGTTCATCTAACATATCAACAGCAATCACTGTCGCTCCAAACCCTTTTGCAACCATGACACCTGCTCCACCCATAGGTCCCATGCCAAAGATGACGAGCGTATCTCTTCCTGAAATCGCCATTCTTTTTTGAGCGTGATATAACGTACCAACCGCATCTGTAGAAACAGCAGCCGTAATATAACTCATCTCATCAGGAAGTCTCATGCAGTTTTCTTCAGGTACAACCATATAATCGGCATCTCCTCCATGAGAATCAAAACCGATACATTTAAATTCCTTGCAAAACATTTTATATCCGCTTTTACAATGTGCACATTCTCCACATCCAAGCGCTAAGTATACCGCAACCCGATCACCAGATTTAAAATTTGCTACACCTGCTCCTACTTCTTTTATCACGCCTGCTGGCTCATGCCCAGGAACTGTACAACCTGTTTTTGTTCCTTCAAATACAGAAGTCCCGTAATACAAACTCATATCACTGCGGCAAATAGCAGAGGCTTTTAATTGAACCAGTACTTCCCCCTGCCCCGGCTTGGGAATCTCCATTTCTCTTACTTCTACTTTTTTATCACCAGGAAAAAACACAGCTTGCATCGTCATAGCATAACCTCCCAAATTCGTATTATTGTTGCAACTCTCTTAAAAAAAGCAACTCGTTTTGAAGTCTCCTTAAACTTCTAGACTAGAATTCTTCAAATACGAGTTCAATAGTTAAAGATTCATTGTTATTCTTTCAGTGCATTCTGGACATTTGCAGGCGCTTCTACTCCATAGATAAGCTCCCAAGCCTCTAAAACATTTTCTTGTGTTACTTTAATAGCTGGAGAAGCAACGTAAGGAGGTGCCTCTTTTCCAAGAACGGCATACCCTGCAAGGATTGCTTGAGCTACACCTTGATCATAAGGAAGTTGAGCTCCAAGTCCTTTTACAATTCCATCAGAAGCGATCGATCTCGCAACATTCTCCCCTAAATCAACGGTTGTAATAATTAAATCTTCTCTGCCGGCTGCTCGTGCAGCAGACATGACACCCTCTGCCGGCACATCCCAAGGAGCGAAAATTCCATCTATATCAGGGTTTCTAGTAATCATCGCTGATGCTACTTCCTCTCCATCATTCGGGCCCGTAATTCCACCTGTTGTAACGGTTTCAATGTTTGGGTACTCATTTTTAATCGTTTCCTCAAAAGCATCAGAACGGTTTTTTGTTACAAAGAAATTAACATCATGATAGACGACACCTATTTTTCCTTCCCCGCCTAGCTTTTCTGCCATAATATGAGCTGCTGCTGCACCATTCCCGAAGTTATCTCCTGATACAATACTTACATAATCTTCACCAGGCTCAAGCCCTTCTGCGACCCCATCCATAAATACTACGTTTACTCCTTGCTCAATTGCTTGTTTATATGCCCCTGCTGTCGAGACTGCATCAACCGGCACAGAGATCATGATATCAGGCTGCCTAGCTAACACGGTTTCAATATCATTTACTTGTGTTTCGGCACTGAACTGCGCATCCGTTTCTGCAATTACTTTAATTCCCATTCTTTCAAAGGTTTCTCGCATTGCACCAACTGCGGCATTCATATAATCCGTACCGGAATAATGCATAACAATCGCTGCTGTGTAGCCTCCCTCTCTAATTTGCTGAAGTTCTTCCTCAGTAAGGATTAAATCCTTTGCTGATTCAGCTTGCTCACCATGTGGTCCTATATCTAAGACATCCAAGTCAGGAATATCTGGATTAATCGTCAATGGTCCTGTAAACGTACTATCTGGATCTGCCTCTTCTTCTATTTCTTTTACCACTTCATCATTGTCTGCAACTGTTTCCGAAACTTCTTCACCATTGCAACCAACAATGAAAACACTTAGTCCTAACATGAAAAGCATAGAAAGTAGAATTCTCTTTTTCATAATGAAACCTCCCTTTTTTATAAAAGCCTTGGAAAAATCATGATTCTTAAAAAGAATTATTGCTTCACGTTTTCCATCACCTCCTCACAAAAATGTAACCGATTACAAAATATACATAGTTCATATTAAACAACTAAACATACTAGGAATTATAGATTAAACTGACTTCTATTCCTTTTCGATTGTTCTTACATTGGGTTTTATGTTTCTCTTTTATTGCTATAACCAAATTGTAAACGCACTCACTAATCGTGTCTAACAAGCTTTAGACATGTAATCTATTCAATCGGAAGCGTTATCATTTTATTCGATATTCTTTTTCATTCTTTTAGACAAAATGGTCATAATTTTTAAAAAGATTAAAGCCCACAATAATCATTAAGTTATCGTGAGCTTTTGTAATCATTTAATGATGGTTTAAAAAAGGCTGCCTTTACCATTTTCACTGTCTTTTTAATTGGATACTGATTTTAAATGTTGTAATTCTACTAATTTCTGCTTTGAAACCCTTGCTGTTTCGTTATAGTTTTTGAAATAAGCCTTATACATTCGACCAGCTGTCTCTACTCTTGCTAATTGATCTAGATTTATTAGATAAGACCTATGTGTTGCCATAAAACGGGGCCCGAGAACGTTTTCGTAAGTCGTTAATGGCTCATTTGTTTCATATTTATTATCCTTCGTATGAATAACCGTTTTCCTGTCCAATTTTTCAATAAATAGAATCTCTTCAGGTGGGAGAAAAGTAATTTGATTGTTTCTTTTTATCATGATATCTTTATTTTTTGAAGTTTTTTCACTTGGTATACCGCTTTGATATAACCTTTTTTCCACTCTTTCTAAAGCTGTATACAGTCTATCCCTTTCGATCGGTTTAACAATATAATCAACAGCACTGACGTCAAAAGCATCTAAAGCATATTGATCATGTCCTGTTGTAAAAATTACTTCTAAAGAGGGAAGTAGCTTTTTGCAGGATTTAACTGCTTCTAGTCCATTCAGTAAAGGCATACCAATATCAACTAAGGCGATATCTGGTTTATTCTCCATGACAGAGCGGATTAATTCTTCTCCATTGGCCGCTTCTGCAACAACTTGAAATTGTGGAAGCGTTTCAATAAAGCACTTTAATAGTTTTCTTGAAGCCTTATCATCCTCAGCAATCAATATTTTCATTTATAAGTACCCTCCAATAATTGGCCTATTATTAATGTCCACCTATTTGTGAATGTTATTAGGACAACTATGAAAAAAAAGATTTTTTCTACATATGATTAATTGCATCAATTATTTTATATTTCAGTAAATAAGGATATTTAGGAAGCGTTCCATTTATTTATTACTTCTCCTTTTAATTGTACTAAGCACCTACACACTTTTGGCATAGATACTCGGCTTTTCCTTATTTTAATGTACGTTGAATAAGATCGGGAGCATCCTCATTGTAAACAAGCCTCCAAGCTTCTAATAGATTTTTATTTGTTACTCTTAGAGCTGGAACAGCCACATAAGGTGGTGTTTGTTTTCTGAGAAGTGCATACCCTGCCAATATCGCTTCTGCTACACCTTGTTGATAAGGAAGCTGGGCACCCAATCCTTTTATGCTTCCATCCTTGGCCATTTCTAGTGCAGCATTAAAGCCTAAGTCAATCGTCGTGATGACTAAATCACTTTTTCCAACAGCTTCAGTTGCCTTCATAGCTCCTTCTGCAGGTACATCCCATACAACGAACATGCCATTCATGTCAGGATTTTTTCTAATCATATCAACTGCCACTTTTTCTCCATGACTTGGGTCGGTTAAGCCTTCCTGGGCAACGAGTTCAATACTGGGGTATTGCTGCTTAATCGTCTCTTCAAAACCTTCTGTTCTTTGTTTTGTTGCAAAGAAATCGGCATTGTAATTGATCATGCCAACCTTCCCTTTTCCTCCTAATTCTTGACCCATAATATGAGCTGCCTCAATACCGTTGCCAAAGTTATCAGTAGAAACGATGCTGACATAATCTTTACCATGCTCTAGCCCCTTTGGAACATTGTCCATAAATACTAGCTTTACGCCTGCGTTCGCAGCCTTTTTGTAAACACTTGCCGTAAAGATTGGGTCTACTGGAATGCTTACAATAATATCTGGCTTTTGAATCAAAATGGTCTCAATATCTTCTACTTGCTTTTCCCATTTAAATTGTGCATCCGTTACAGCAATTACCTCTATCCCCATTTTCTCAAAAGTTGATGTTACACCTGCAATTTGAGACTTTGACCAATCATTGTCGGCATAGTGCATTGCTATAGCCGCCCTATACTTCTTTTCCTTAATTTTTTTTAGCTCTGTCAAAGATAATTGAAGCGTCTTTGCTGAAACCGCCTCTTCTCCATACGGGCCTGTACTTAATATCGTATGATGTGGAATATTTTGTGTAATCGTATTGTTTAATGTCTCACTTACAGTATTCAAAAACTCTTTAACATGAATTGGTTTTGACAAATAATTATCAAACCCCTTGTCCAAAGTATGTTGAATATCTTGAGGCATCGCATTTGCACTTACAGCAATAACAGCGATCCCTTTTGTTTGTTCCTTTGCTTTTAACATATCAAACACTGCATAACCATTCATATCCGGGAGATTTAGATCAAGCAATATTAGATCTATTTTTTCTAAAGCAGCCTTTTTGATCCCTTCTTTCCCGTTGTTAGCTGTTAACAGTGTATAGGAAGGATGAGATTTAATAATGTTTTTCACTAAGTTCAGATTAGATTCATTATCTTCAATATATAACAAGCGATAGTGTTCTGACCTTCCCTCTACTTTCTTAATCGATTCTACCTCGTCTTCCCAACGTATAACAGGCTTTAAATTTTTGGGAATAGGCAGACTAAAACAAAATTCACTGCCTTGCCCCTTTTTACTTCTTACACTTATTTCGCCGCCCATTTGTTGCACAAGCTGCTTAACTATAGCCAAACCAATCCCTGTCCCCTCTTCTTTTGTACCTTCCACTCGGTAAAACGGAACAAATATTTTGTGATATTCTTCTACTGAAAAACCAACACCCGTATCAACAATATGAACAAATTGATCGTCTCCTTCCAAATAACTGTTGATCATGATGTTACCATTTTGACGATTATATTTAATGGCATTTTCTAAAAGGTTAAGGAGTATTTGCTTCAGTCGAACAGGATCAGCTAGAACGACCATATCATGCTGTGGATCTAGTTGTTTTTGAATACGAATATTTTTCTTTTTAGCGAGAGGCTCAACTATATTGATGCATTCATCAATAATGTTTAAAAGAGGGACCTCTTCTATCGAAACTTTTAATTTACCCGTTTCAATTCTCGATAAATCTAAAACTTCATTAATTAAATTTAATAAATGACCTCCCCCTTTTAAGATCTCCTGCACATAATCGCGTTGTTGGTCATTTAACGAGTCATCAAGCTCTAATAACTGCGCAAAACCAAAAATCCCATTTAACGGTGTTCGCAATTCATGACTCATTTTAGAAAGAAAGTCCGATTTAGCCCTATTTGCTTTTTCAGCCTCTTCTTTTGCTTGAATGTAGGTGTTCTCCATTTCTTTTCTTTCTGTAATATCAGAAATACTTACAAGTGAGGCGCGATCACTATGATCACGTATTGTAAGAGGTTTTGAGTTAACTGAAAGCCATTTAATTTGATTATTCTCGTTGTCCTTTACTCCCACAATCGAGTTATGGAAGGAAATGCCCTTCTCTAGTGTTTTCACTCCAGGTAGTTCAGAGTAAGGTAAATGGGATCCATCCTCTGCAACATATTCTACTTCCGTCCATCCATATGTATAATCGCCTTTTAAGCCGATCATCTTTTGAAAGTTTTCATTTAAAGCAGTGACTTTACCATCTTTTTCAATTATGATAACTGCTTCTGACATCGTTTGAAGAACGTCTTCATATAATGAGTTTGTATTGACTTGCTCATTTTCTAAAGATGATTTGTTACTTTGGATGAAAGTGCCTATAACCTCGACAATCTCACCATTATTAAATAAAGGTGCAAAAAAAGCTATGTAATCATTGCCTTTTAACTTTGTTTCATATTGAATAAATTGACCGTTCCAAGCTTGGTAACAATACTTGTTTATGATACCGGACAATTCACTAGGGAATATATCTTCTAGCTTTTTTCCATTCACATCTTCTTGGTTAAATCCCAAGAGCCAAAGACCATCAAAATACGTACAAATAAAGGTGCTCTTTCTTTTGGTAAATCGACAGACAAGTCCCCTTTCCGTAACGTTTAGTGGAGTATTAGATATAGAGTCAGACATTCATTTTCCTCCTAATCTACGGTTATTGAGTCCGTACAAAAATAATAAGGATATCTTCCCTCCTGAACATTAAAGTTGATACATGAGTAACTCTTTCATTATTGGCGCTTGAAATAGTGTACTTATTTATTCTCTAGTATGTTAATTTTTTTCTCATGAAAATAGACAAACCCTTTTCGTATTGTAAGAGCTTTACACTCCTCTTTTCTATTTTAAACTTGCCCATTTAGTAAGTCTAATAATCCTATAATTTGAAACCGCCCATTTTAATAACTTAAGTGACGTTTCACTGAATCTCAAAAAAAAATCATAGTATGCGATTGCACTAGCGAAAGAAGGTACTTTTAAAAAAACTCCCCTATTATGCATAATAGGAGAGCTTTAGCATCCATGTTACCTACACGTCAGAAGAGTCGTCGTAGTCGTAACGAAACCCGTCCGTTTGGGCTGTTGTTTTTTGACCTTGTTCAACTGGTGGCGATTGCTCATCTGCTGTTGATTGCATCGGTTGTTGCTGTTCTTGATTTTTTTTCATTGTTTTCCACTCCTTCATTGGACTCTAACAGCATGTAGTATGTATCAATCTCTTTGTTTTATTCCAAGTATTTTACTAGTTACGTCAATTTCTTTTATTAAACCTAACCAAAACATATGGTAAAATAATTTGAGACTATTAATAAATGGAGGCGTATATGGGGAAACGATTACTATTTTTACTTTTAACAAACATTCTAGTTATGACGACGATTGTTATCGTCTGGTCGATTATTACGACATTTACTGATATTGGGGGTTCCTTTGAAACTGGAGGTCCTGGACTTGGAATAGATTTTGTTGCTTTAGGTGCTTTTAGTTTAGTTGTTGGATTCACAGGTTCATTTATTTCTTTAGCGATGTCTAGATGGATTGCAAAAAAGATGATGAAAGTAAAAGTTCTAGATCCAAATGGTTCATTGTCACCACAAGAACGTAGCGTTGTAGAGAAAGTTCACCGACTATCTCGTGCAGCTGGGTTAACACATATGCCTGAAGTCGGAATTTACCATTCTCCTGAAGTAAACGCATTTGCAACGGGGCCATCAAAGAAGCGTTCCCTTGTTGCAGTATCATCAGGACTATTAACGGTAATGGATGATGATGCTGTAGAAGGTGTCATTGCCCATGAGGTAGCGCACGTAGCAAACGGGGATATGGTTACGATGACCCTGCTGCAAGGAGTGGTCAACACATTTGTCGTCTTCTTCTCAAGAATTGCTGCGATATTAGTATCAAGGTTAGTGCGTTCTGAGATGCAGACTGTTGTTCGTTTTGCTGCGATCATTATCTTTCAAATTCTCTTCTCTATCCTTGGGAGTCTTGTCGTTATGGCTTATTCGCGACATCGTGAATTTCACGCTGACCGAGGAGGGGCTGATTTAGCCGGCCGCGATAAAATGGCCCACGCATTGCGTTCATTACAGTCGTATGTTGACCGTGCTAACGTTAGTCGTGGTACTGACGATTCGGCCATTCAAACAATGAAAATTAATGGGAGTAGCGGGATGGCAAAGCTTTTCTCCTCTCACCCTGACTTAAATGAACGAATTGCTCGTTTAGAACAACGTTAAATTAATGTAATGAACCCACTGCTTAAAAAAATTATCAAGACCTAATTTTTAAAAAAGATAAATAAATTAAAGGACATAACATATTTTATGACTAATATGTTATGTCCTTTCTTGTTCAACTAACGCTCTATCCGACCTATCTCTAACCATGTCAGCAATGAGAATGATGATTTAGGTTAGATTCAGCCAACTTCACCTACGTCTTATTTATGTCTAAAAAGACGCATGTAGAAGTATTAATGTATCTGTTTCAGAAAACATGGATTCTTCATTCCAGATATCAGATAGAAAGTTAGATTTAATATTAATTAATCCCCAGAATTTCCCGTAGCTTTCACGGTTATATCCGAACAAGTCGCTCACCCGTACATTCGGAAGTTCGTCAGTTCCTTTCTGCGGACATTCTCACCCTATCTAGTTTTTCAGCCATGCGGCATATCGGATGACATACCTTCTCCATTGAAGTGGCTCTAGCCTTCTTTCTGCCGAATCTACCTGTGCTTCACACCCCTCTTGGCTCATGAGTACCACCCGTTGAAGCCTCCAAACGACTACATAGTTGCGTAAGTGATGTACTAGCGACTTCTTGGCTGACCCAAACAAAAAGGGCGATGAGTTCTTCTGCTTGATACTTACTAGATCGCTTCACAAAACCAACCTTTTTGGCTGTTTCTTTAAGGACTCTTGGCGATAGAAAGCGTTGTATTTCTTGTGCAAAAAGTGTCAGTTCACTAGAGATGATAGGATTCATAAAAAAAACACCATCCTTTCTCGTAAACTTCTTACGATAAACATAGCGTTTTTTCGTTATTAGAGGGATTGTTTTTACTTAGCTTGATGGCGTGTGGAACTACCCCTTTCACAGGATAATTTTGTATAAATTTGGATAATCAACAATACTGTCATTAACTATATAATAATGTTTTATTTTTAATCTACTTCTATCACCGTTTTTTGTAGGTTTTGGTCCTTTCGTCAGAGATGACACCTTTCCAATTCAAACCGTAGGCAAAGTCATAAACATTTCCTTTGGTATCGATATAACATCTCATATCATGAGGAACGTCTTCATATTGCTCTTCAACAGTTTTCATATCTGCTGGCATTTGCATCGGTAATAAGCCAGAGGGTTCAATCTCTCCTGTAATTATCTCTAAAAGTGCTTGGTCTTGAACACCAAAATTAGCTAGAAGAGCATCTGTCTCGCCTTCAAACTCAGAAACTACGGCAGGATTTGATAACATCATAGATACAATCACTGGTTTACCTTTCATTACCTCTCTTGTATTCAGTATTAAGTCCAAATCCGCTTTATTTTTCGTTTCAACCGACTTACCTCTATACGAACGATTGGAAACCTCACGTTGATCACCAGCAATACTGTCTATACGGGCATCTACGGCAGTGTAAGGACTATATTGAAGGCTTATCGGTACATATCCATTACCTCCATTTTCACGATCCTCTTTACTATAACCACTTCCAGAGTCTGGTCCATGAATACATACTAAAGCAAAATCGGCTTTTTCTGGATTATCAGTCACCTTGAAATACTTTTTAACTACATCCAGATTCACCGGATAATTGATTTTATTAGGAATTTTATTTCCGAACCAATCGATTTGTTCAGGATAATAACGTTTAGGTATATAAACAGTTTTACCTTTTTGTAATGGTAGAACCTGCTCCTTATTTTTTAACAGGACAATCGATTGCAGTTGGGCTTTATATCCTTCTTCCATAAACCTAGGATTTCCAACAGTTTTCTTACTTTCGTCCACATCAAGGTACGGATTTTCAAAAAGTCCTGTACGAAAAATGTTTTTTAGTAACTTAACAGCTGACTGTTCAAAGCGTTGGCGCATAAATACTTCCCCATGTTCTTTGACTCCCATTTCATATGCCTCTAAAACAGGACCAACTTCATTATTTCCCCCGAATTGATCGACACCAGCCATGAGAAGCTTATAATGCCGTTCAGCCACTGATAAATGTTCAACTCCCCAAGGTTTTCCCGCAAATAAATCAACTGTCTCTGGTTCATCTGCAGTGATGAGCCAATCCGTACATATAACCCCATCATACTCATATTTCGTACGTAATAGGTCATTAATTAGAAAAGAACTATAGGAATTACCTACATTCTCACCTTTTACCTGATCTTGTTCAAATGAAATTGTGTAATAAGGCATAACAGCTGAAGCCGATTTCGTTTTTCCTTTTAACTTAAAAGCTCCATTAATAAAAGGAATTAAGTGCTCTTCAAAATTATTCCCAGGGTACACAGCGTACTTACCAAACCCCCAGTGCGCATCACGACCAGCTTCGCCAGACCCACCTCCTGGCCAATGTTTGACCATTGCATTAACACTGTCATAACCCCAGCCTTCCGAAATTTCCTTCTCTCCTTCAGATGTTTGAAACCCATCAATGTATGCTCTACCTAAATCAGTAGATAATTGTGAATCTTCCCCAAACGTTCCATTAAACCTGTACCATCTTGGATCAGTTGCAACGTCAATTTGCGGTGATAACGCCGTCGTTATTCCAAGAGCACGATATTCTTTGCTAGCAATTTCTCCAAACTTTTGAACAACTTTAGGGTTAAAGGTTGCTGCAAGTCCTAAGCTTTCCGGCCACATCGAAATTTTCCCTCCAGCACCTTCATTAAATTCTTTACTAGAGTCACTTCCGTGGCGAGGATCGGAACTATTATTAGCAGGAATCCCCATTCCAACTCCTTCAACTAAAGCTTGTACCTCATTATTCCACATAGCTGCAACTTCAGGGCTTTCAACTGTTGTGACAAGAACGTGACGAAGATGATACTGTGTTAAAAATTCCTTTTGTTGGTCTGAGAGCTCCCAGGCATTTTTACCACTCTCTGCAAATGTTTTTCCATTATATGTACTAGTAAAATATCCTCTTGTTGCTGCAGGAATTGATTGGTGGCGACTATATAGCATTAAACCTGCAATTTGTTTAACTGTCATTTTTGATGCAAGGTCTTTTGCGCGTACTTCGGCTGATAAACGCCAATCTTTATATGGCTCAAGTTTCCCACTTTTATTTAAATCCTTAAAAAACATACCGTTTGCTTCTAATATTTGAATACCAGACTTTGTTGAATAACCTAATGTCGGACCTTTATTATTTGTTATATATTTTATCATTGCAGACATCCTTTCTTTTTTCAAAAAAGGTATTAGAACATCAACTAATTGGCTATAGGTTCCTTTTTTTCATTTCTACTACCTCAATTTTTAAACACGTTCTAACCACTTTATTTAAATAGTTGTGGCATTTTTGTTTTTAAATAGTTGATACTTATTGCAATACTTTCAAATGGTGTACGTCGGATTATATGCTGTTCAACTATCCACCATTAAATTATCAGAAACAGTAGATAATCCCCAACCATTAACGTTATTTAGCCCTTGCTCGGCAGGAGCATTCGATTTTTAAGCGCATTTTTTAAGGTTTTTATTTTCAAACAAGCTCAATACAAACTAATTTGACTACTACATTATTCTCCCTTAAACACTGGTGGACGCTTTCCCTGGAAAGCATCCACTCCTTCTTTATGATCCAATGTTGTCCCTACAACCGATTGTAAATTGCGCTCCAACTCCAAATTGGATAATAAATCTGATGTAAGTGCACGGTTAGCTAATCTTTTAATTTGCCCAAATGCAAAAGAGGGTCCTTTAGCTAGTTTTTGAGTGTAGCTCATGGCATGCTGGTGTATTTGATCAGCAGGACAAACCTGGTTGACCAACCCCCACTCCTTTGCTTGATAGGCACTTAATGGACTGGCTTTGAAAAATAATTCCTTTGCCCGATAAGCACCAACTTGTTGAGTCAGAAAATACATCGCACCACCGTCTGATACCAATCCAACCTTAGAAAAGCTTAAGACAAACTTAGCATCCTCCGCTGCAACGATCTGATCAGCAGCAAAAGCGAAGCTAGCTCCTAGCCCTGCCGCAAAACCATGGACGGCTGCAACAATCGGTTTTTCTAATTCTGTCATCGAGAGAATGATGTCGTTAACCTGTCCCAACATCGAAAATCGAGAAACAGGAGTTCGCTCCTCCATCTGTGAAATATCACTACCAGAACAAAAGGCTCGACCAGCACCGGAAATTAATACTACTCTTACTTCTCTATTCTTCTTGGCCTTATTCAAAGCTTCAAGCAAGCCTTCACGCATCTCTGTATTCATAGCATTCAACACATCCGGCCGATTTAACGTAACAGAAAGTACGTTTTCCTCAACTTCAACAATCACTGCTTTTTCCACTCTGTTTCCCCCCAATCGTTAGCTCCGCATACTTTCAACAATGGTCGTAATCCCTTGACCTCCTCCTATGCAGAGGGTAACCATCCCATATTTTTCACTCCGACGTTCCATCTCATGGATTAGCTTGGTCATAAGGATCGCTCCTGACCCTCCTATCGGATGCCCTAACGCGATTGCCCCTCCATTCACATTAACACGTTCGATGTTCAAGTTTAATTCCTGGATAACAGCTAACGCCTGTGCAGCAAATGCTTCATTTAGTTCAATCAATCCAATATCCTCCAATGATAGTCCTGCCATTTTTAATGCTTTTCTCGTAGCTGATACAGGTCCTATCCCCATAATTTCAGGCCCTACACCCGCCACTGCTTGGGCAATAATTCGAACCTTAGGCTTCAATCCATACTTTAGTGCGCTATCTTCGGACATCATCAAAACCGCACCTGCACCATCATTTCGTCCACTGCTATTACCAGCGGTAACCGATCCACCATCTTTAAATACAGGATTTAGTTTACTCAATTTGTCTAGACTTGTTAGACGTGGATGCTCGTCGATATCAAAAGTAATGTCTTCCTTCTTATTCCTGACGTAAAAAGGAACAATCTCCTTCTTGAAACGTCCTTTTAAGATCGCATCTTGAGCAAGTTTCTGGCTCCGAAATGCGAATTCATCTTGTTCTTCTCTTGATATATGGTACTTGTCTGCAAGATTCTCTGCCGTTAAGCCCATAGTTAAATTTCCAAAGTCTTCGATAGGCTGTGAACGGGGCTGACTTTCTGTATTTGGATCAAGAATTTCCCCATTCCCCGCCCCTAACCCATAGCGTGCATGGCGAATATAGTAAGGGGCCGTACTCATACTTTCTGCTCCACCTGCAATAATTACGTCCGAGATTCCGCACTGAATCTGCTGCGTAGCATTATTAATGGCCTGCAGTCCAGCCCCACATTGCCGATGCACCGTATAACCAGGTACCTCAACAGGAAGACCCGCACGAAGTAGAGATAACCGTGCTAGGTTGGCAGAATCTGTACTCTGTTTGGCCTGACCCATAATCACTTCGTCAATCGCATGAGGTTCTATCTCTGTTCGGGCGATTACTTCCTCAATGACTTTAGCCGCTAAAAAATCGACCAAAACATCCTTTAAACTCCCTCCCATTCGACCAACCGCAGTACGAACGGAATCGATAATCACTACGTTTCTCATGTTAACTCCTCCTTTTATCTATTCAGAAAATTTGGTGTCCTTTTCTCAAGGAATGCCTGTATTCCCTCGTTTTTATCATCGGTTCCAAACGCAATACTTTGTGCCATTTTTTCAAGCATCATGGCGGTATCAAGATCCACATCAAAGCCGCGATGAACAACCATTTTAGCTAATTGAACAGCAACAGGACCCTTTTTCATAATTTGGGATGTCGTTTCCTTTACTGCGTCCCATAATTGTTCATAAGGGACAGAACGTGAAACTAACCCAATAACTTCTGCTTCCTTTCCCCCAACGAGCTTGCCGGTCAGAATCATGTCCATTGCTCTTCCCTTGCCAATGATACGTCCCAAACGCTGGGTTCCTCCTGCAGCTGGAATGATGGAGAGGTTCAATTCAGGGAGTCCCATAAGACTATGGTCTGCAGCTATTCTAATATCACAAGCTAAAGCCAGCTCACAACCACCTCCCAAGGCATATCCATTAATTACTGCTATGGTTCCTTTAGAACAGTTTTCAATTCTCTTGTATGTGGCTTGCATTCCTGGTAGAAGGGCTTCTAGTATGCTTCTTTCCTGAAGTTGCTTGATATCCGCTCCGGCTGCAAAAGACTTTTTTCCTTCCCCTGTAATGACTATGACCTTTACTTCACTGAGTTGTTCGCATAGGTTAATCGCTTCTTCCAATTCTAACAGTGTTTCCCAATTAAGAGCGTTTCTCTGTTCAGGACGATTAATTTTAATAAATCCAATCCCTTCGTTTACTTCAAAAAGAAGATATTGAAACCGATTTTTTGAATTATTTGTTGTAAACATAGAAGCCAGCTCCCGTCTTTCTCCCTAGTCTTCCTGCCTTCACATACTTTACTAACAGAGGGCAAGGACGATATTTTTCACCTAACGTTCTCTGAAGGTACTCCATGTTTCGCAACCGTGTGTCTAACCCTACTAAGTCAGCTAATGCTAAAGGACCCAAGGGATGATTAAGGCCTAACTTCAGAGCTTTGTCGATATCTTCCGCAGAGGCTACTCCTTCCATAAGCATATTCATGGCTTCGTTACCGATTAAGCAGTTCATCCTGCTCGTGACAAAGCCAGGAAATTCGTTTACTTCTACGGTTTCTTTATTCATGCTCTTAGCTACTTCTTTAACACTAGCAACTGTTTCATCTGTTGTCTCTAATCCCCGAACCAACTCGATCAGTTTCATCTTATGAACAGGATTGAAGAAATGCATAGCTAAACATTGGCCTGGCCTAGAAGTTTGTGCCCCAATTTCTGTCGGACTCATCGTTGATGTATTGGTAGCTAAGATAGCATGACGTGGTGAATGTTCATCCAATTGTTTGAATACTTCAATTTTCAACTCCATTAACTCAAGAACCGCTTCAATCACCAGGTCTGCAGAGGAGCTAGCTTCTGCCAGACTTGAAGTAAACGTTAAATGTGCTATTGCTTGTTCCTTTTGTGCGTACTGTAGGTATCCTTTTTCCACACTTTTTCCCAATTCTTCATATATATAAACTTTTGCCTTTTTCAGAGACTCGGACGAGATATCCTGCAAGGCCACATGATATCCAGAGATAGCGGCTGCATAGGCAATACCTCTTCCCATCACGCCACTACCAATAACGGCAATTTTCCTAATCATCAATTTATACTCCCTTCAGCTACTTCTGTCTAATGCATAATTAGATTCGATTATTCCTGTATAAATACCCAGGTAGTCCCTTATCATTTATGAAATTGACTCAATTATCTAAATTACTCCCTCGTTTTGTAAATTTTCAATTATATCGTCTGTGTAACCCAATTTGTTAATTAATATTTCTTCAGTATGTTCAGATAACAGTGGAGGGGCCATTCTTACCGAGTAAGGTGTCTCAGAGAAATTAACAGGAAAACCCAACAGCTTTAAATTCCCTATTTTTTTATGGTCAACTTCAATAACCATTTCGTTTGCTAAAACTTGTGGATCTTTCATCACTTCTTCTAATTCATGCACCGGGGAAACAGGAAGTTTAAATTGGTCCAATTTTCCCGTCCAATGTTCTCTGGTATTTGTTTCAAACACCTTTTGCAGCAAAGGGATTAGTACATCTCTGTTTTCAATTCTCAATTTGTTAGTTTTAAATCTTTCATCTTCATAAAGATAAGGTTGGTCTATTGCTAAACAAAAATTCTTCCATGCTTTATCATTTGTAGCGCCAGTAATTATAAATCCATTTTGAGTATGAAAAGCTTGATAAGGTACAAGATGCCAAAGGCCTGATCCGAATCTCGGAGGATTAATCCCTGCATTTAAATGATTAACTGCATGATAACCCAAAAATGTGATAGCAGTTTCTAAAAGAGAAACATTTATATGTTGACCTGTACTTTTCCTCCTATTTAATCCTAACAAGGCAGTTAAAACTCCATTATAGGCTAATAAACCAGTCCCAATATCTATATAAGAAGATCCTACTCTAATAGGGTCTTGTCCTTCCTCGCCTGTCATTGACATCATCCCACTATAGGCTTGAACCATTAAATCATATCCTGGTCTAGAACTTAAATCACCTTTAGTACCATAACCAGAAATTGTACAATAAATAAGATCTGGATTTATTGAATGAAGTGTTTCATAATCGATCTTTAATTTCTCTGTAACTCCTGGTCTAAAACTTTCAATTAATACATCTGCTTTTTTTACTAATTCATATAATATCTCAATTCCTTTTTCGTTTTGTAAGTCCAAAGTAATATCCTTTTTATTTCTGTTTACGCTCATATAATTACAGCTTTCTCCATTTATATAAGCAGCCCAATTTCTATTTTCATCGCCTTTACCTGGGCGCTCGATTTTTATTACTTCAGCTCCCATGTCACCAAGCATTTGACCACACAGTGGGCCGGCAATAACTTTGCTTAAATCAATGACAGTAATTCCATCAAGAATTCCATTCATTCTACTCTATCTCCTTGTGTAAAATATTCTAAGTCTTATATCTATTTTTTAGTAAGCTGCTACCCTGTAATTTGTTTAAATTATCGTGACAAAAATGCATCAATTTTTTCCTTAGCTTCCTCACTTGCTGTACAAATTGAAGATATTTCAATTCCATAATTCACAGCATTTTGATAATCCATATCTTCTATACTTCTCAGGTAACTTTTTTCCATTATTAGTGCTGTTTTACTTTTAGAAACTAAATCCTCAATGTATTCTCTTACCTTTTGTTCAAATATTTCACTAGAATAATAGCTTGTAATTAATCCAATGCTTAACGCCTCTATTGCATCAATTACTTTTCCTGTAAGTAATAAATCAACAGCCTTCTTTTTAGGTACATTTCTTAACAGCTCAACACAAACCATAGATGGTGCGAGTCCAAGTTTTATCTCCGAGTAACTAAATTTTGCGGATTTATCTACTAACGCAACATCACACCATGAAACAAGACCAGCTCCAACTCCCATCGCATAACCTTGCACTACTGCTACTGTTGGTAGATGACAATTACGAAGTGCAAAATTTAACTTCGCCGGTAGGTCATATTCATCTCTTATTTCATATGAAGTTGAAAGTTTTTGGATCCTTTGAAAACTAGATATATCTCTTCCTGCACAAAAGACTCCCTCAACTCCCCTTATCACAACAATTTTGCAATCTTTATATTCCTTAACTCTTTCAATACTTTCAATAATTTCTAAAAACATTTCATCTGTTAAAGCATTCTTTTTTTCAGGGCGATTTATTGTTATTGTCGCTATAGGTCCATCAATTCCCAAATTGATTTTATTACTTTTCATACTTAATTCACTCCTCTTACAAGATCATTTAGGATCGGAAACATACATTTCTTGCACCAGAACCAGATCGGCAACAGCTGTCACTCAAGATTTCGAAATGTTTGACAATTCGTTAAATAAATATCGCTAATATTGCCGCAGCCGATCACTCCAACCTTCACTCTCTCCATTTTCTCTCAGCCTTCCGCGCCTTCGTTCTAAACGATCATTATCCTTTTACAGCCCCTCCTGTTAAGCCTTTAACAACCTTTTCTTGTGTGAACAAGTACACAACAAGCAACGGTAGACTCGCTAATGTTAGAGCCGCCATTAATCCAGGAACATTAACTGAAAATTCACCATAAAAGTTCTGCAAGCCGAGCGGCAATGTCATATTCTCCGGACTAGAAACTAACACTAATGCAAAGATAAACTCATTCCACAGATTAATAAAGTTGTAAATAAACACTGCCATTAAAGCAGGGGTAAGCATTGGCAGCATTACCCTCCAAAATATGCCAAAGTGAGAACAACCATCAATCTTTGCTGCTTCTTCTAATGATTTCGGTATTTCCTGCATAAACTGAGTCAAAATAAAAATTGAAATAGGTAAGCTGAATGCGATATACGGTCCTAACAATGCCCATAAATTGTCGTACAATCCCATGTTTTGTGACAGCTTAAATACCGGAATTAACGTTGCGTGAATTGGCAGCATCATTCCTGAAATAAACAGTAGAAACAGCGGACGATTAAATCGGAAGTTCATTCTGCTTAGCGGATAGCTCGCTAAAGCCGCAATGAACATCACAGTAAAAACCGCGACGATTGAAACAAGTATGCTGTTCAGGAAATATCTTGTCAGTCCCATTTCAAAAACAGCAGCATAGTTTCCAAGTTCAAGAGACGCAAAAATGGCAAATGGCTTTTCATAGAACGTACTTTGATCTTTTAAAGAAGTCGAGATCATATAAACAAATGGATAACCTGTAAAAACAAGAAGCAATAGAGCAAGCCCATATAACGGAATCTTCTTTAACGTTCGAATCATGAATAGGCTCCTTTCTTTTTCCGACTATAATCGATTACTTGAATAATCACCGTGACAATTAATGCAATAAGGAACATCACAAAGGCAATCGCACTTGCATACCCCATATTGAAATTAATAAATGCTTGTTTAAACATGTACGTTCCCATCAGCTCTGTTGCGTGGTTTGGCCCGCCGCCGGTCATAATATAGAAAATATCAAATGCTTTTAATGAACCGACAATCGCTAAAATCGATGAGGTAACAATAGTCGGGACAAGTAATGGCAGTGTAATATGAAAGAATTTGTGCAAAGCATTTGCTCCATCAATTTGAGCTGCTTCATATAAATCATCTGAAATGCCAACGATTGCTGCCTTAAATAAAATCATGTAAAACGGGGCAAACTGCCATACAACAACTAATAAAATCGCAAACATTGCCGTATTTTCATTACTTAACCATTCGACATTTTGAAATCCAAAAAAGGTAATCAACTGATTGATGATCCCATCAATCGGATCGAACAAAAATACCCATAACAACCCAACAGCTACTGTTGACATTAAAAAAGGAAGAAAATAAACACTGTTAAAAAAACGAAGTCCCTTAATCGGTGCAAAAAGCATCAAAGCCATAATTAAACCAAGAGGGATTTGTACAAAAACAGATGTAAAAACAACCCAAAAATTATTGGTTAATGATGTCCAAAAGATAGCATCGTTAAACAGTTGAATATAATTTTGAAGCCCAATAAATGTTTTATTACTCGTTCCATCCCAACTATAAAAGCTATAAATTGATGTTGCTAGAATCGGATACAGTACATAGACGACATAAACCAAAAGGGCCGGGGCTATAAAAAGAACAATCGTCATTGCTTTCTTAAAATTTTTATAGTTTGCTTGCTGCGCAACCTTTGTTACTGCTTTGCTTCTATTCATTTCGACATCCTGCGTATTCATTGATTCGCTCCTCCATAGATGATTTTAAGAAGGGGGTACTTCTCCCCCCTTTACTTTTTAATCTAGAAATTCTTTCGCCCTTTCTTCCATTTTCTCTGCGGCTTCTTCCGGTGTCATCGATAAGCCAAAGAGTGCTTGTGTTGTATCTTTGTGTAATTCAGCAAGCTCTGGAGGAAGTGTTTGATCGTATGGCATTTGAATATGTGACGCATGTTGCGCAACATCATAGAATTTCTTTACAAATTCATCATTGGGTACAACGCCTTTAATCCCCGTTAGAGCACCTGTCTCTGTGTATTTTTGTGCTAGCTCCTTACTTGTTAGGGCCTTAATAAACTCGGCAGCTAAGTCTGGGTGTTCTGATTTTGAATAGACCGACCATACTGGACCAGTAGAACCGCCAACTTGAGTTTGATCTCCTTTACCCTCTGGTACTGAAGGGAATAAGAAGAAATCAAGTTTTTCCTCAAATTCAGGTGCTTCTAACCTTACATTATTTAAGAAAGAACTCTGTATATTTATCATTGCGGCTTGTCCCGAATACAATAATTGACGGCCGCGTCCTTCATCATACGGAATGCCATTAAACCCTGGGTTAAACGCTTCCATTTTCACCAAATCCTGTATATACCTCCCAGCTTCCACATATGCAGGATCGTCAAAACCTCTGCCTTTTCTATGAAAAGCGCTGTCAAATAAATCAGGACCTGCAATACGACTAGCGAAATTCATTAAATAATAGGAACCCGGCCATTTCGATTGGTTTGTTAAAGCAATTGGAATGACATTATTCTCTTTTAATGTCTTAATGACTTCAGTAAATTCCTCATATGTTTTTGGCTCCTCGAGTCCATGCTCTTCAAAGATTTCATTATTATAAAACACAACATCTAATGCCAGCCCTAATGGGACCCCATAAACTTTTTCATCAAATGTTCCGTTATTTAATGCCAATTCTAAATAATGATCTTTATCAACTTTATCCGTAATATCTAGAACATTGCCTTGATCTACAAAGTGTCTTAACCAACCGCCGCCCCAGCTTTGAAATACATCCGGAGGGTTCCCCCCTGCCATGGCTACCGATAGTTTTTGTTTGTAAGCATCATTTGGCATTCGGAGAACGTTCACTTTAACCCCGGGATTTTCTTCTTCAAACTTTTGTGTAGCTTCTTCAAGAAGAGCTTCTCTTTCTCCAGTTGCAAAGTGCCAAAACTCAATGACTTTTTCATCTACAGAACTACTGTCATTGTTACTAGACTCTGAACCACCAGATGATATTTCTTGATTACTTCCCCCGCTACAAGCAGCTAATAAAAGCATGGAAAAACTAATGAGTAAAGCCATTACTTTTTTCAATACAAATCCCCCTTGTTTTTTGAGTGAACTCCCACTACTTAGCAAGCTTGAAGTGAGGGCTTCCTGCTTCTACAACTATTGCTTACAAAAGTAAGTCTTATGAAGTTCCATAGGCGTAAATTCGGGGCGTTCCGACCCTAATTTACGAAACGTTTCTAAAGTACCTTGGATATTTCACGAGTAGAAGGCGCTTGGTTTTCGCATAATTTCTCTACTCAACCTCATATTTCCAGTTAACAAAGGACCGTGAAGTGGAAGCAGATTTGAGCAAAAAGAAACTGATGCTCGATTTAGTCTGTAATAGGCACTTGGGAAACAGCAGACTCCTTACGATTACGTACAGAAGCATTCTAAATCCTGAATATACCTAGGTTTAAAAATGCAATTTTCAACTTTAACTATAATAAAGCCATTTTTAAGATAATTAATGCTCATCCTCTTTTATCTATTTTCCTTATTTGCCCCCGGCAAAATTGTATAACATTCTTTCACGAAGGACTGTTGTATCTTTACCAAATATTTCTGCAATCTTATATGCAAATGGATAAGGTGTTGCTGGTCCCTGACTTGTAACAAGATTCTGATCAGCTACAACAACTTCTTCTTTAAAAATGCCCCCAATCAGCTTTTCTGCATAACCCGTATACCCTGTTACTCTTTTTCCTTCAATTACTTTGGCATCAGATAGAACTGTAGTACCAGAACACATAGCACCTATATATTTATTTTGATCATTAAAATATTGCACCATTCTTATGACTTCTGGATTTTCTCTCAAGTTCTGCCCCCCAGGACGTCCACCTGGCAAAACGATCATGTCATATTCTTTTACTTCTTCGCCAAAAGCTTTATCCCCCTCAACATACATACCGTGCATTCCTTTTACGAGCTTTTCGCCAAAATAAAATGTATCACATGTAAGCTCTGCTCTTCTTAAGATATCTACTATAGTTAATGTCTCGCCTTCTTCATAACCTTCTGCCATCAACACCGCTATCTTAACCATGATTCTCCTCCTTTTCAGCATCAAATGCATTAAAATAAACCATGCGATTTTTCACTGCTAAACTATCTCCGCCAAGTACATCTACCAACTTATACGCAAATGCGTAAGCGGTTGCAGGCCCGCGACTAGTAACTAAATTACCATCTACCACAACAATATCCTCTTTAAAAGTCCCTGTTGTTTCTATCTTTTGATCATATCCTACATACGCTGTAAAATTTTTGCCTTCTAATATACCTGCTTTTTCTAAGACAATTGGTGCAGCACACATGGCACATACAAATTTACCAGCATGATCCATCTCCTGTAACAGCTTAATCACTCTATCATCATCTCGTAGATTTTTCGCCCCTGGTAAACCGCCAGGAAGTACAATCATATCGTACTCTTTTACATCATCACTAATGATTGCATCCGCTTTTACTACGATGTCATGACCACCACGAACCATATCACCTCCTGTACCTATCATGTGGCACTCAATATTGGCTCTTCTTAAGATATCCACTATAGTTAATGTCTCACCTTCTTCAAATCCTTCTGCTAAAATAACTGCAACTTTACTCATGTTCACCATCCTCCTACTTGTTTTAAAGTGTTGGCTGTTTCTACTCTTCCATTCTGTACTTTGTCATATTCCTCAGTACATTGAAAACTGTTAGTTTGAGCAAAACAAGCCTTAACATACCCATAGTTTAACAAGCATGAACTCAACGAGAAAGCACATAATAATTTCATATATGTAATAATAAGTTGCAGATCTACACTCAAATTTAACAAATCTATTTGGTTCTTTTCAGTTTAGATAGGACTTTACAGTAGCTACTCTCTATGTTAAATTGGCATAATAAAAATTCCGGAGGACTTTATGTTAAACAATTACAAGTATTTTCTTGTTCTTGCTGAAGAATTGAATATATCTAGAGCAGCAAAGCGGCTTTTTATCACTCATCAAAACTTGAGTAAATATCTTAAAGGGTTAGAAGAAAAATATGGCGTTACTTTTTTTGAAAGGAAGCCAAAATTTGTATTAACTCCTGCAGGTAAAATCATGTTAGACACTCTACGTCAAATAGAACTTTCGGAACAAAATTTAGAAAATCAACTAGTGGACATAAAAGAGGCTAAATCAGGTATTATTCGTATTGGTATTACTGAAAGTCGTTATCCAATCTTAGTTCCTAAACTATTAAAAGAATTTCACAGCCTTTACCCTAGAGTTAAGTTAGATATTCATCGTACAACCTCACCACAGATGCAGGAAATGGTACTCAATAATTCCCTTGATTTATGCCTCTCCGGCATAACTAATTTAGTTACACATGACCTAAAATACGAGATAGTCTTAAATGAGCATATGTACATTGTAATTTCTGACAACTTACTGAAACAGTATTTTCCAAATAGCTACCCAGAGTGTAAAGAGACTTTTGCCAAAGGTGCAGACTTACAGTTATTTCAGCAAGTCCCTTTCGTTCTTAATAAGAAAAGTTTCAATTCTCGTATACTTCTAGATAAGCATCTATCTGAAAAGGGAATATCTTTGAATTGCATTAATGAGTTGACTCAGCCTGATACACATCATCTATTATGTGCAGAAGACTATGCTGCTAGTTTTGTTTTAACCATGTTCTTGTCTGGAATCAACCAACTGAATAAGTTTAATTACACTCACTCTTATCTGAATGTATTCCCAATTGCGGACTTTAAATCAGTTAATCCTCTTGGATTGATTTATCATAAAAACAAAAAATTCCCACAGTATGTTCAAGATTTGAAAGTACTTATTAAACGATACTGTAATCCATATTCCATACTTATTGAAAAATAAAAAACGTCGTAGCGAATGATTAAAGATCATTCGCTACGACGTTTTTTTTATAATCGAAACAACATTGAGATATTATCAATACTCTCCAGATTCTTCAGAAGATCAAATCTCTCATCTTTTGTTTTTTCAAAAGGGGTTCCTGCAATCAAATTATCAAATTTTAATTTCAGTATATCCCATCCAAATGGTGTTTCCTTATCTCCTAAAGGAACTGAAGCCCACCTTTCATAAACTTGTCCCTCAAAAGTTACTAAGATAACTTTAGCTGCACAAAAATGCGTAGGGTTCTTTGCTAAGTATTCTTCAATTTTTTCATCTTTCGTAACTGTAATTTTTTGAACCAATTCTTGAATTTCAGGATCATTGAAGCTCTTAAATATTAACTCTTCTGAATCCATACGACCATATTTTAATGCCACTGCTGAAGTAAACTGAGTGCTTGCTTGCGCACCAATTGCAGTTTTAGGCTTAGGATTTGATAGTCGATGTACAAACGAAGATGTTTTCACTTCGACAGATTTAATCAATGCTGGTGTAAGAGTATAACTTTCCCTTAAGTCTAACATCGCATCTAACGTTGCATGAAGCCCTCGCTGACAAGCATGGCGTTTAAAATATATGCTAGTAACTTTAAAATCTTTGCCCAGGTTGCTCAATACGTGACTCATATCACAATGACCACTAGTGCCTTTAAACGCTTGAAAAAATCCATATTTTCCTTCAAGAGCTGCATCGGGCCCGGTAAAGCCACACGAAGCAAGTCTTACTGCTCTCATACCAGTTAATGCACCCCAACCACTGCACATAATCTTTCCAGAAGTTCCGTCATTTTGATATTCAATTAATCCTCCTGTAAACAAAGAAGCAATTCCCATAGCATTCTTTGTTTTTGTAGCATCCGCACCAGTAATCTTAGAAATTAACGCTGCTGCTGCAACTGCACCACAAACGCCAGTAGCATCAAAACCTCTTTCGCGGTACATAAAAGGATTTATTGCCTCGCCTAAACGAGCATATACATCATAAGCTGCTACAATAGCTGTGATCATCTCTTTACCTTCATTTTTGTATAGATGAGCCATGCTGAGTAACAGTGGTACCAATCCTGAACCAGGATGCCCCATAGCATGCCGATAACCATCATCCAAATCAGCACAGCGTGCCATCATAGTGTGTACAAAAACAGCAGTGTCAGAACCGGTTAAGATCTCTTCTTTGCCTATCAAAGGTACTAAATCCTCGTTCTTCACTACGGTATCTGCTAATTTTGCATACTCCATAATGCGGTCACTTGCTTCACAGTAGCGCCCGAACACCATGTTCCCATATGAGTCTAAAATCACCTGTTTTCCTACCTCAATTGCTCTTTCTGATAAGTCTTCATATCTAAGATTTGCTACGTAATCTGCTAATTCATAAATTAAATAATCCATAATATTTTACCTTTCTTATCTCGTTTTCTTTATACATCCTAATTAATCTCTTGTATGGAACACCACCTAAACCAATTATGAAAAAATTGTCCTGCAATTTAAAGCACACGTTATTTACAATTATGTAACTTTTATTTGCAAACATTGGCTTAATCGGTTCTGGTACAAAAACTTCAGGGCAATTGCAAGCAATCTATAAATCTTGGACATATTGGTACTATTACTCTAAAAAAGGTGTGTGATCGGTATAAAGAGAAAAAATTATCCAAACAGAATCACTATCAACCTGATATTATCTTAATAAAAGTAAGATGGTCCTATTTGGTGGAAATGATGGAGGAACGAGGTTTGTGTATTGCTCACGCCACCATTATGCGTTAGGCGCATCAAAAGAAAAGAGGATATATGCTCATATATTGAACATATTATCCTCTTAATTAGTATAGTCTATTTAATTAGGTTAAGGCAGTGGGTTTTGTTTTGGGAAAATTCCATATAGAAACAGCAATTTCAAATTTATTTGTTATCTTAAATTTAATCTATTAATTAAGCATCGTTAGAGCCACTGAGACATTTTTAATTTTTAACGGTCTTTCTGACAACTTCTTCATACACTACTCCATCACGTATCGTTTTCTCACTATAAACAAAATAAGGAGCTTCAACAACTTCCATTAATGTTAAAATCGTTTGTACACTTGGAATGATAATATCTTGCCGCTTTTTAGAGAGTCCTTTTATTTTCGAACGCTTACTAGTTGGCAAGGAAGCAATCGTAGCAAAGACCTTCTGAATATCGTAAGCTTTCATCTTAGTTTTATTCCCTCTCTGTTTTTGAAACACTCGTGCTAAGCTACGTGCACTGCCGCCAATACCAATCACAGGATACCTTGCTTGATTCAACCATGAAAGACTTTCAAACTGAGTGGTCAAATAATATTTCAATCGAGCAAGTTGTTTATCACTCAAATGCTCACCCTTTGTGAAATCACGGTCTAATGTTATTGCCCCAAACGGAAAGCTATAATAATGGACAAGCTTCTGATCTTGAAACAGTGTGATTTCCGTACTTCCACCACCGGTATCGATCGTAATGCCATTTTTTATATCCATGGAATGGACAACACCAACATAACCGTAATACGCTTCTTCATATTCGCTAAAAACACGAAATGAAAAACCAGTTTGTTTGTTAATTTCCTCAAGAATATTTCTCTTATTAGTAGATTGTCTAATGACCGCCGTAGCAAATCCGATGACTCGACTTATCTGATAAGCACGAATTATCTTTTTAAATTCTAATAATGTATTTATGATAAGATTCAGGCCATCATCAGCTAGCTTTTCTTGTATGTCTATATAATTAATTAGACGTGCTGGAACTTTCACCTTTTCTACTTCCTTGAAATTGCCTTGATGATTCATTTTGTACACAACTAAACGGATTGAATTAGACCCAAGGTCAATAAGAGCAACTAGATTCTCCTTCATTGCCACACTTCCTTGTTGTAGATACCTTTAGTGTAAAGTGCAAATATTAATCTAGTATAAAGATATATTAAAACAAATGTAAAAATTCGAATTAACTCTTTGAGGGTATCTTTACAAACAACACATAATCTTAACGAATTTAATACGTACAATTCCCCAACCTCTCACATCTACTAGTAGAGTAAAAACGTTACAACAGGAGGGAATTATGAAGATATTAGTAATCTGGCGTCTTCTAACGGTTGGTGGGGTCAATGCTGGCTGGCGAAATCGTGCGGTTTACTTTAAAAACTACGGAATCGACACTGAATTCCTTTATACAAAAGATCTCGGCGGCATACACATGATGAAGGATGTCTCAAAAGTCTATTTAACAAAAGATAAAAATGAAATCATTCATATTATTAGAATGAACCATTATGATGCGATCATCGTTGTTGATACAGCCGAAGCTTATAAATGGCTTCAAGAAGCTAATTATAATGGTCCTATCATCACAGAGGCGCGCACACCTGAAATTATCAAGCTAGCACCTCATCTAGATTTCCAACATACTAATCCTGAAGTCATCGTCGTTCCTTCCCATCATCAAAAAAGAGTCACTTCCATCCTACATGATAATGTACCTATACAAGTTATTTACAATGGAATTAACGTTTCTTTTTTTAAACCATTACATGACTTTTCAAATGATATTGCCCCTTTTCTTCAAGAAAATAAAAAAATAATTGGCTGGATTGGTCGAGTTGATAAAAGAAAAAATTGGAGGCTACTATTAAAAATCGCACAAATCATGAAAGACACACGCGATGATGTGGAATTTTGGGTTATTGGTGGGGCAAAAAGCGTTCAAAAGGAGAAATTTACAGTTGAGTGGCAAGCACAAAAACTAACAGACCTTATTAAATGGTTTCCAGTTATTCCATACCAGCAAATGCCACTAGTTTATTCAAAAATTAGGAAATCAGGAGGCTGCACTCTAGCAACAACAAAAGGCGAGTCTTTTGGGAATACCTTTATCGAAGCAATGGCTTGCGGAGTTCCTATCGTTGCACCAAACATTTCTTCTATCCCAGAAATTGTAGATCATAAAAAAAATGGCTATTTATTTAAAGAGAACAATGAAAAGAATGCAGTTAAAGCAATTACTAAAATTATCGATAGCAACGAAAAGTACTCTTTCATGTCTAATAGCGCTCGTGACAAAGTACTCAGTCACTTTTCAATTTCCAAATGCGCAGACCAATACATTCAACTGCTCCATTCAGTTGTGAAAGAGGGAAAATCATGATCACCCCTATACAACATGTAAAAAGGCTTGAAAATAATACGAATAACGTACATGTTCTAACATTTAATGATCAAATGGAATATGTCGTTAAATTTCATTTGTTGCATCATAGAAAAGCATTAGTAAATGAATGGTTAGCCTATTGCTTAGCCAAGTATCTTCAATTACCGATTCCATCGTCAAAAATAGTTGAAATACCACGGGATGTTTATCTGACAATCCCTGAACTTCACGATCTACCTTATGTTAAGCACCACATTGCCCTACAATACAAAATGAACCGAGTAAACGGGCATAGCGCGAGTACGGTAAATGAAATTGTAAACAATGAACAACTAGCTGGGATCATCGCGCTAGACTATTGGTTATGTAATACAGACAGAACTCGGAATAATATACTGTTAAAAGAAATAAGCCAAAACCAATACCACCTTTCAATTATTGATCAAGCTAAATGTTTTGACTCTACCTCTTGGACTGTATCAGACTTAGAAAACTTGCCAGAAGGAATCCTGCAAAGCTCAACTCATCAAATGATGGCTCGTTTTATTACGAATGAAGTGAAATTTAAAGAGCAACTTGAGATTATTCAGGCAATACCAATGCTTTTAATTGATGAAGTCCTGTCATTTATTCCTGAATGCTGGATGCTTACAAAGGAAGAAAGAAAAGCGATTGTTAAAACATTAAAGCATCGAAAGTATAAAGTTCTGCCAAATGTACTCAATGAATTTGTAGCAAACGTTTACCTGCCCGAAGTGGGGCGTGAAGAATAAGAAAGCACTAATCGAGCCGGCAATTAATACTGGCTCGATTACGCATTTCAATACATTTCCTTCACCTTAAAATAACCTCGTAACACTTCAGCAAGATAATCAAAAGGCGTCGTTTCTACTTGCCGATAGCCTTTTTGCGTATACAAATGAGTTGCATTCGGCAATTCTCGTTTTAATTGTTTTCGTAAACTCTCTCCTGCTTCATCGGCATCAACAAGAATATAAACATCTAAATCTTCAATTGGGATAATCAACGTCTCAAGCTTCTCTTCACTTAATGTTCCATATGTGCAAATAACATTGACATTCTCATCAAGAACTTTCTTTACCCTCTTTCGATCACTTGTACCTTCTACAATGAGGACTTTTTCTTCCATAATCGCCATCCTTCTTCATTCTTATTTATGTTAAAGCTATCATAAGATTATTTCGCATCAATGTCCAAAATGTCTAAATCCTTTTTTGATAACCTATACATTTTCTGTAATCGCTCTAATATGAACGATTTTCAATAATGGTAAGCGCTCCTTTATGGATAAAATGCCAGAAATGCACAACACTAAGCATGTATGAAAGGGGTGAAATTAATGAATTTTGATATTACATCGATTTATAACAACATGCCAGATTTCCAAAGTCACTCTGAAGCAAGATCTTGGTTTAAAGAACAATTCGGGGATCGATTTTTATTAAGAAATAGTGATGAATTCGAAGGAGATCGAGTGTATTATTATCATCTCGTGAAAAACCCGGAAGTTTATGAAGAATATATGGAAACCCTATCAAATGATGCAGGCCCTGAAATTACCAGCATGGAGCCGTTTGAAAGTTACTCAACGATCGAAATTAGTGAAGATGGCGGGATTAGTTTCTCTATATAATTAAAAACAAGAGGTTGCACAAGCCTCTTGTTCAAATTATTTCTTTGCTGTCTTAACAGCATGTACATTATACAACCCGCCCTCAGATTGAATAATGTATTCTGGCTTTGGCTTTCCTAAATTTGCTTTGTGACCGGCGATATGTGCTTCACTCTTCTCCCACTTCTTCCAATGCTCTTCAGATTCCCAACGAATTTGGACAATGACTTCTTCATCACCTCGTCTTACCTTCTTAGTCATAACGGTTGAATCAATAAATCCTTCCTGTTCTTCGATAATTCCAGGTTTACTAAAACGTTCTACTACTTGATTTGCATTGCCCTCAGTTACTTGTATTTTCCTCAATTGAATAAACATCTCAACTCTCCCATCACTGGATTATAGTAACATTATATATGATAATGATAATGATTATCATTGTCTATTATTTTTTGGTGTAAATTGGGTCTGTTGGTAGTTTACTCGCCCGCCATTTCAGCCATATCCCTAACTAAAATAATTCCTGCCCCAAAAGGAGCAGGATTCCTAATACCTATGGCAAACTAGTCTCGCCCATTAAATATCGATCACACTCTCTTGCTGCTTCTCTACCTTCATTAATTGCCCAAACAATCAAACTTTGCCCTCTGCGCATATCCCCCGCAGCAAAAACCCCTTCAATATTGGTCGTATACTTCCCATATTCTGCTTTCACATTAGAGCGTTCGTCTGTTTCAACATTCAACTTTTGAATAAGGCTTTGTTCAGGACCACTAAATCCGATTGCTAGTAAGACAAGCTGAGCTGGCCACACTTTCTCTGTTCCTGGAATTTCTTTACGAACCTTTCTGCCATACTCATCTTTCGTTGTTTCAACACCAATTGTATGAATCTCTTTCACATGCCCGTTTTCATCTCCAACGAATTTCTTCGTCATCACCATATAAGCACGTGGGTCTGATCCAAATACTGCTGCAGCTTCTTTATGGCCATACTCAACTCGGTGAATCACTGGCCATTGCGGCCATGGGTTGTCATCTGGCCTAACGTCACCCTTTTTCTCATAAATATCAAATTGGGTCAGGCTTTTACATCCGTGGCGGACGGATGTCGCTAAACAATCCGTTCCGGTATCACCCCCACCGATGACAACGACATCTTTGTCTTTCGCTGAAATGTACTCTCCGTCTTCAAGGTTTGAGTCTAGCAAGCTTTTCGTATTAGAGTGGAGAAAATCCATTGCATAATGAATTCCTTTGAGCTTACTCCCTTCCACTTCAATGTCACGATGTTTTGTTGCCCCACCGCATAACACGACTGAATCAAATTCTTCCTGAAGTTTAGAAATCGGGTAATCCTTGCCGACATTGGTATTCGTAATAAATGTAATCCCTTCTTCTTTTAAAAGATTTACCCTCCGCTCCACGACTGCATACGGAAGCTTCATCTCTGGAATTCCATACGTTAACAGTCCACCAATTCGGTCATGACGCTCAAATACCGTTACATTGTGACCGGCTTTATTTAACTGTGCTGCACAAGCCAAACCAGCAGGCCCCGATCCAATTACGGCCACTTTTTTATCTGTTCTAACTTCTGGAGGTTCTGGCTTGACCCAGCCTTCGTTAAAACCTTTTTCAACAATCTCTAGCTCAATGGAACGAATCGCAACTGGCGGTTCGTTAATTCCAAGAACACAGGCGCCTTCACAAGGGGCCGGACAAGCCATTCCAGTGAATTCAGGAAAATTATTCATTTTATGCTCGCGACGCAATGCTTCTTGCCATTGTCCTTGATAAACTAGATCGTTCCATTCAGGAATCAAGTGATGAACAGGACAACCAGAGGTCATCCCATTTAACATCGTTCCTGTATGACAGGTTGGGATTCCGCAGTCCATGCAGCGAGCACCCTGTTGCTTTAGTTCTTTTTCATCAAGTCGTAACGTGTAATCGTCCCAATCCTCAATCCGTTTTTTAGGGTCACGTTCGGGTCTAGACTGCCTTTGATAATCGATAAAACCAGTTGGCTTTCCCATCGCTCACCCTCCATCTTTTATTTGATTCACTGCTTTTTTACTATCTTCAAATGCCGCAAGTGCGGCTTTATATTTGCTTAATCCGGTAGCTTCATAACGCAGGATTCGCTCTTGCATTTCTAAATAGTCTTTTGGTATGACTCGAACAAACTTATCTTTCATCCTTGACCAATCTTCAAGCAATCTTTTTCCAAGTGGACTATTCGTATACTGTACATGTTTTTCTACCAATTGGTACACCATTTGAATCTCAGCCTCGTCGCTTACTTGCCCCAAAATTACTTGCTCCTGATTGCATTTTCTACTAAAATCATCTGATTCATCGAATACATATGCGACTCCGCCTGACATTCCAGCTGCAAAGTTCTTTCCTGTTTTTCCAAGAACAACGACTTTCCCACCGGTCATGTACTCACAACCATGATCGCCTACCCCTTCTACTACAACATGAGCACCACTATTCCTCACACAGAATCGTTCCCCTGCAATGCCATTGATATAAGCTTCACCAGCCGTTGCTCCGTAAAAAGAGACGTTTCCGACTATGATGTTTTCTTCTGGTACAAAAGTACTTTTTCGTGAAGGGTGAACAATAATCTTACCACCTGATAAGCCTTTTCCTAAGAAGTCGTTCGCATCACCAATAAGTCTCATTGTGAGTCCTCGTGGAATAAAGGCAGCAAAGCTTTGCCCGGCTGATCCTTTGCAAGTCAGGTCAATTGTGTCTTCTGGCAAGCCCATTGCTCCGTAACGCTTCGTAATTTCACTTCCAAGCATCGTTCCTGCAACACGGTTGATGTTACGAATTGAAAAAGTCGCTTTGACCTTTTCTTGATTTTCAATTGCCTCCGTACACAGTGGGATTAACTCCTGAGCATCTAATGTCTTATCGAGTCCATGAGCTTGCTCCACCGTGGCATATCTGCTAACTTTTTCAGGTACGTCCGGCTGATAAAGCAATTCACTAAGGTCAATTCCTTTTGTTTTCCAATGCGTAATCGCCTGATTAGCCTCCAATACGTCCGTTCGACCAATCATCTCATTCATTGTTCTAAATCCTAGTTCAGCCATCAATTCTCGTACTTCTCTAGCGATAAATCTCATAAAATTTGCGACATGCTCTGCTTCTCCAGGAAATTTCTTTCTTAGATCCGGATTCTGAGTTGCCACTCCTACTGGACATGTGTCAAGATGACAAACGCGCATTAAGATGCAGCCTAACACGACTAATGGTGCGGTTGAAAATCCGAATTCTTCTGCTCCTAGAAGTGAAGCAATGACAACGTCTCTCCCCGTCATCATCTTCCCATCGGTTTCAACGACAATTCGGTCACGCAACCGATTTAATAACAACGTTTGGTGTGTCTCGGCAAGTCCGATTTCCCAAGGCAAACCCGCATGCTTTAAGCTCGTCCTTGGTGCTGCCCCAGTGCCGCCGTCGTACCCGCTAATAAGAACAAGATCGGCTCGTCCTTTGGCAACACCGGCTGCAACTGTACCGACGCCAACTTCGGATACTAACTTGACACTAATTCGAGCAGACGGATTGGCGTTTTTTAAATTATGGATTAATTCAGCCAAATCCTCAATTGAATAAATATCATGATGTGGAGGCGGCGAGATGAGACCAACACCAGGTGTGGAACCTCTCACTTCGGCAATCCACGGATACACCTTCTTACCTGGAAGGTGCCCGCCTTCTCCTGGCTTCGCTCCTTGCGCAACTTTTATTTGAATTTCATCTGCATTCATAAGGTAATAGCTATTTACCCCAAAACGACCTGAAGCGACTTGCTTGATAGCACTTCGACGTAAGTCTCCATTCGGATCGGGAGTAAATCTTTCTGGATCTTCCCCTCCCTCACCAGAGTTGCTCCTTCCACCGATTCGATTCATCGCAATTGCCAGAGCTTCATGCGCTTCTTTACTAATCGACCCGTATGACATCGCACCTGTTTTGAACCTTTTGCATATTTGCTCAACAGATTCTACTTCATCAATTGGAATTGGTTCACGCTTTTTAAAGGAAAGCAAGCCGCGAATAGACTGCAAATTGTGGTTCGTATCTGTTAGCATTTTTGAATACTCTTTAAATAATTTGTAACTGTTAGAGCGACAAGCTTGTTGCAAAAGATGAATCGTCTTTGGATTGTATTGATGATCTTCTCCGTCTTGACGCCACTGAAAATCATCCCCTGAATCGAGTGTTTTTTCCGTTCCACGCACTTCTGCAAAAGCATGTTTATGTCGCATCATTACTTCCTGTGCAATGATATCAAGGCCAATTCCACCAATGCGGGATGCTGTTTGTGTAAAGTACTTATCAATCACACTTTGATCGATTCCAATTGCTTCAAAAATTTGAGCTCCTCGATAACTTTGTATCGTTGAAATCCCCATTTTTGATAAAACTTTTAAAATCCCATCTGTTGCCGCTTGTCGATAAACATCTATTGCGTTTTCAATCTCCATATCTCTTATGTCGCCATTTTCAATCAGCCCACGTAATGAATCATACGCCAAATACGGGTGAATAGCCTCTGCACCAAACCCAAGTAACGCTGCGAAATGGTGAACTTCTCTTGGTTCGGCTGAATCGACTAAAATACTTACTTTTGAGCGTGCTCCACTACGAATGAGATGATGGTGTAAACCTGAGACAGATAATAACATAGGTAATGCCGCATGAGTCTTGTCCACTCCACGATCTGATAAAAGGAGTAATATTGCTCCACCTTCAATTGCTTGGTCTGCCTTATTAAAGAGCATTTCTAACTGTTCTTTAAAATTCGGAACACCGTTATCTATAGAAAATAATGTAGAAAGTGTCTCGACCTTGAATGAAGATGAACTAAGCTTCTCTAACTGCTCACCGCTCAAAATAGGGCTTTCTAATTGAAGTTGCCTACAACTCTCAGGTTCAGGGTTCAATAAGTTTCTTTCTGGTCCAATTGTTGTAAGGACTGATGTAATTACTTCTTCACGGATAGCATCAATTGGTGGATTCGTCACTTGGGCGAAAAGCTGTTTAAAATAGTTGTATAAAAGCTGTGGCTTTTTTGATAAAACAGCGAGAGGTGAATCATATCCCATTGAACCAACAGGATCTTTCCCATCTGTCACCATTGGTTTTAACATTTTATTCAGCTCTTCATTTGTATAACCAAAAGCAAGCTGTTGTATTGTTCGTTCTTCTGCGTTAAACGAAATACTTTCGCTTTTTAATTCAGACAAATCATTAAAGCTAACTAAATGTTCATTCAACCAGTCTTGATATGGGAATTCAGAAGAAATTTCTTCTTTAATTTCTTCATCAGGAATAATTCGGCCTTTCTCTAAATCAACAAGCAGCATCTTTCCTGGATGCAAGCGATCCTTATATTCGATATCCTCTGCAAAAATATCAAGCGCGCCCACTTCTGACCCTAAAACAATCATTCCATCTTTTGTGACGTAATATCTTGCCGGCCTAAGTCCATTTCGATCAAGACAAGCACCAATTTGTTTACCATCCGTATATACGACTGCTGCTGGACCATCCCACGGTTCCATTAGACAGCTATGATATTCATAAAATGATTTTTTCAATGGATTAATTAGATCATCATTTGCCCAAGGCTCAGGAATCATCATCATTGCTGTGTGAGCTAACGAGCGTCCTGACAAATGCAGAAATTCAAAACAATTATCAAACATCGATGAATCACTACCATCCGTATCTATCACCGGAAAGAGCTTTTGGTGATCATTTGCGTCAAATTGATCTGATTTACACTGGGCCTCTCGCGCTTGCATCCACTTCACATTTCCTTTGATCGTATTAAATTCTCCATTATGAATCGTCATCCGATTTGGATGTGAACGCTCCCAGCTTGGAAATGTATTTGTACTAAAGCGGGAGTGGACGAGCGCTAACGCTGACTTAAAATAAGGGTGATTTAAATCAATATAAAACGAGTCTAATTGCTCAGGAATTAACATCCCTTTATAAACGATTGTTCTCGTTGATAAACTGCAAATATAGAAGCCTTCCTGATGCTCTTTATCAGTCGCTGGAACTTCTTTTTCCAACCGTTTTCGAATGACATACAATTTTCTTTCAAAAACATCTTGATCAGTTATTTCACTTGACGGTGTGATGAACATTTGGCGGATAAATGGCTTTGACTTTTTCGCCATATCTCCAACAAAGGAGTCATTGACAGGAACAGTCCGCCAGCCAAGAAATGTTTGCCCTTCCTCTTCAACTACAGCTTTAATCTGTTTTTGAACTTGTTTTCTTATACTAGGATCCTGAGGCAAAAAAACCATCCCAATCCCGTAACCGCCCTCACTTGGAAGAATGATGTTTTCTTTTTCGCATTGCTTCTCAAAGAAGGAATGCGGGATTTGCGTCAGGATTCCTGCCCCATCCCCCGTGCTCGTATCGGCCGACTGTCCTCCTCGATGCTCCAAATTACACAAAATCGTAATTGCATTTTCTACAATTTCATGCGTTTTCGTTCCATCAATATTTGCGACCATTCCAATTCCACAAGCTTCATGTTCATTAACTGGATCATACAAGCCTTGTGCAACTGGATACCCTTTCCTACTCATGACAACATCCCCTTTCACCATAAATCAAACTGGCATATGTATAAGTCCATCTTCCACACTAAAACATGGTTTACGGTTATCAATAATCATAAAGTAGTGTAAACTTCTTCCACCTTTTTCATACGGTTCACTGACAAAACTATTTTGATGTTTGAAGCTATTTTTTTGAATAACTGTTGGAACAACTTAAATTTTTTTGGATTATTGGTTCTGTATATTTCCAAATAGATAGTAAACAATAGCAACAGCTAAAAAAAAATGGAGTGGATAAATTTGGGGTTTGCACTTTTTTTCTTACTAACATACCTTATTTCATCACTATTTATCGTGATGAAAAAAAAACTAAACATTTTCGAAAATACCTTTATCTTTTTGTTGATTCTCGTGATTAACATTAATTTTTCGTGGATCCTTTTTGAAGAGTTAAGGTTTGTGACTGTGGCCGAAGAAACACTAAGTTATATTGCCTTTTTACTTAATCGAAGTTTGATAATACCTATGATTTTAGTTGTCTATGTTAACTTATTTCATACATTTAAGAATAAGTCTCGTCGTATTTACCTTACCATTTTATCGTTAGGGACTATGCTCTTACTTGTTGGAGTCTCGATCTTCTTTCAGATTCTCACGTACGTTAATTGGAATATTGGGTATGATGCCATCTACTTTGCCCTTCTTCATTTGATTGCTTTTTATACGTATCGTTTTTTAATTAAATTTGCTTATCGCGAGGTAAACTACTTATGATTTTATGGGAACAATTAGGAATTAATGAACTCTCAATTTTAATGATGCTTATCGTGGTTTTTACTGTATTTGGGCTTCTTTCAAGAAGGTTGCCTCGTTATATCACATTATTTAGTTTATTATGGGGATTTGCTAGTGCAATGTTTTTTGATTTCACCATTGGTGGAGGGTTATTTGACTTTTATCAAGTGAATGATTCACCTAGATATGAATTATTCGATCTTCTCTATTACATTTTATTTGCTCCAATCAGTTATTTCTTCATCTACTTTTATGAAAGATTAGAGATCAATAAAAAAACATTTGTTTGGTACATCATTGGCTGGAGTACCTTAGGGGTTGGAGCCAACTGGCTTTATACCCAACTCGAAATCATTCATTTCCACAGTGGGTATATACTCCCGTACTCATTTGTCGTTTTTCTTATCGTCCAAACGATAACGGGTCTGTATTACGAACTCATTAAATCACGGATGCTTACATTAGTAAATGAAAGATAAAAAAGACACTTGCTCTGCAACATACTTGCAAAAGGGCAAGTGTCTCTTTTATTAAGACTTAAACAACTTCAAAATCCAATGAAGCTTTTGGTGTACCATTAATAATAATTGTAATTGTATGCTTGCCTTGATAATGCTTCCTTGTCGATAAATTTTTAAAGGAATGCGTTTTTGAATACTCCTTTGTTTGATCATAAAGAAGTTTCATCTCTGTAATTTTAAACACCTTTTGATTCCGATTACCTCTTGCCTTCACATAATCAATTGCGTACTCTATTCTTACTTTTGTATCTTCAGTAGCTTGAATGCGAAACGAAAACTGAATGGCCTCACCAATCGCTACTTGATTTGAACACGTAAAATGGTCCAGCTTAACCGCTTCGTCATTTTCATAACCGAAGATCGCTAACACTTGTTTATCACCTTTCTTTAATAATGTACGACATGCATGTTTCACAATCCAATTTGTGTGTTCATGATCCCCATACCACTTACTCGCAATCTCTCGTACGAGGTCTGGATGTGTTTTGGAGATGTCGTTTAAATTATTCGCGACACTTTTTCGAACATACAACGATTGATCCTTTTTTAAGTTTTCTAAGATAGGTAAAACTATATAAGGGTTCTCTTTCAATTTTGGCACGGTCATTCCCCACGGGAGACGTGGTCTAGCCCCTTCACTTGCCAACCTTCTTACATGTTCGTTCGTATCAGTCGACCACGTTACTAACTGTGCGATCATTTTTTCCTGATTGGCAAGGAGAAACGGTCTAACCGCAAATTCTGATGTAGAATATTGAGTAAACTCTTTTAATGCTTGCATTGATTGGTTCCAGTGATTCATTCCGTACTGTTCAACATAATCAGGGAAAATTAAACCACTAAGGCCTTCTTTTAATGATGGATCGACTAGTGTTAAGATACGTAACGCTTCCGTATAATCTTTCGGTAACGTCTCATACAGTGCTTCTGTAATACGTCGCATCCGTTTTTTTAAAGCAAGGTTTTGCCAGTCTCTTTGAAAAATGAGCTGATGGCATACAGCACGATCATAATTGGGATATTCCGTTTTTATTGCCTTTGTGAGTGACTCAACAAAATCAAAATTATACACATCTTTTAAATTTTTCATGGGTACGATCCTTTCCATATTATATGCTCACACCACAATTTGTGAATATATTCACAAAACCTTAACAATGTAAACGCCCTCTAATTGTCTGAATTTTGACATTGATATTCCATTTAAATTATCCCTCTTTTTTTATGATACATTATCGATATTCTTAATCCAAAGCACCTCTAGAATCTACTTGAAGATAAAAATAGAAAGGTGAACAAAATGGAACATACTGCGCTATCACAAGTGGAGAGATTAGCTTTGAAGAAACAAAATGTTTACAAACAGAGTAAGTTTCGTTACTTACTGCGATCTATTTTAGCAAGTTTATTTATTGGGTTTGGCGTGATTGTTGCCTTTAAGACAGGAAATCTCTTTTATTTAGTAGAGTCTCCCTTAACTTATCCAATGGCAGCCATTACATTCGGAGCAGCAATTATCCTCATTGCCTATGGGGGAGCTGATTTATTTACAGGAAACACGTTTTATTTTACGTACACAGCATTACAAAAGAAATTGGAATGGGCAATCGTTGCTAAACTATTAAGTATGAGTTACATTGGCAACATCCTTGGCGCGATATTGTTTGCCGTCCTTATTTATTTTACAGGTCTTTTTGATGATCATTCCGTGAATAGCTTTTTATTTAGTGTCGTTGACCAAAAAATGAATACACCTTGGCTAGAGTTATTCTTCCGAGGGATATTATGTAATTGGCTTGTGTGTTTAGCTTTCTTTATCCCTATGACTCTTAAAAGTGAAGGTGCGAAAATCTTCACAATGGTCTTACTAGTTTTTTGCTTCTTTATTTCTGGTTACGAGCACAGCATTGCTAACATGTGTACGTTTGCTATTTCCTTAGTACTAAATCACCCAGATACTATTACTTTTAATGGGGTGATCCATAATCTTGTCCCAGTTACTCTTGGAAACATGATCGGTGGCAGTTTGTTAATGGGAGTGTTCTATCATTATGTTAACCAATCAAAAGAAGAGACAGATGAGCTTACATTGGTTGAGCGAAAGATATCAGTCAAATAGAATCTTTTGTTAAGAGGTTCCCTATCTTTAGAGCTCTGTTGAAGACCTTTTCCCGGCTTTCCTCAGCGGTTTCTGTCACTCAGAGCTCTGTTGAAGGACTTTTCGCGGCTCTCCTCAGCGGTTTCTGTCACTCAAAGCTCCGTTATTCCTTTGCTAATTGTGTCATCAGAGCACTGTGTCTATTACACCTCGTTTTCAATGTAACTGTAACAAGTCATTTACACCTTCAAGTGTATCTTTCGTCTTCCCCTGAATCGTGATATCAAAATTACTGTCGACTTTTTCCATATTAATAAGAACCGTTTGCCCATTTGTTAAAAAAGGGAGCTCATTAGCAGGATAAACTTCTAAACTCGTTCCAATCACAATAACTACATCCGCTTTTCTGATATGTTGGAAAGACCTTTTCCATGCAGCTTGCGGCAATGCTTCCCCAAATAAGACGACATTTGGTCTTAGTTTCCCGTTGCAGTTTTTGCATTCACCTTCAATGAATTGTTGCTTAGTGCCTTCTTTTCCGCATGCTTGGCACCATACATTGGAAATAGAACCATGAAGTTCTGCGACATTCTTGCTTCCAGCTTGTTGATGTAGTCCATCGACATTTTGTGTAACTGTCAGATGAACAAAGCCCCTCTTCTCCCAGTCAGCCAAAATCTTATGTCCTTCGTGTGGTTTAATCGCTTCAAGTGCATGCAATCGTGCACAATAAAACTGATGAAACAGGGAATATTGATTTTCTAAAGCTTCGACAGTCGCAACTGTACGTGGATCAACTTTCCTCCACCATCCTGACTTGGAACGGAAGTCCGGAATTCCACTTTCCGTTGACATCCCCGCACCTGTAAACACAACCGTATGGGAAGAAGCTCGTAAACCTTGCACTAAATTTACCCATTTAGGAACACATAGCGTAGCCCAAAGGAGAGCTTGGTTTCGGTTGATCTTTTTCTGACTGATCACATTCCAAATTTCTTCTCCAAACACTGGATGAACATAGGCAGGAATAAACTCAGTCCAGTTTTTATCAACATTATTCAATGCCTTTTCTAATGTGCCTTGCCATTTCACTTCACTCTCTAGCTCAGGCGATTCAATTCGAAACATCCATTCCCGTGATTTCATTTGCATTCCACGAACTAAAACTCTTCTATCATCCTTTGCTAGTTCTACAATTGTTTCTACTTCGGATCGAGCTTTCATCTACATTTTCCTCCCTCTCTTCTTCCCCCCAAAAAAATTATAAAACCTTAATACGATTTCCGCTTTTATGGCGATTTAAACGAAAGACACCATCTCACGGCAATAGTAAGAAAACCTTTGGCTAGAAATTCAGTTTTTTTGTGGAAAAGATCTAAAAAGCGAACAGCACCTTAAGACTGTTCGCTTCAATATTAAAACGTAATCGTTTGTAGCTGACTTAACAAACGAGGGGTAATATCCTCAGCTTCCTCCTTATCAGGCAAATGAAGAGTTATTTTTATATATTGTCCATTGATCTTTTTAACGACAACACTTTGCCTTACCTTTCCATTCTCACTTGTCATATATAGCTCATTGTTCTTATAAAAAGAGTGCAATTGTGAAACATTTTTAACTTCACGAACCGAGCCAGTAACTTGTAAATATTGCTTCGCTTCGTTCTTCATACTTGAAAGTGTTGCCTGATTTTCGACAAGTTGGACTCTTGCAAAGAAGCCATTATCTCGGTTTGAGAAAAGTTGATAAATACCTGGCTCTTCTTTCACAAATTGAAATCCACTTTGTACATTCAATTTTATTTCTTTATTTATAGTTGAACTTTTAGAAACGGCGAGTTGTTGTCCTGGAAAAATAAGATTAGAAGTTAAATTGTTCATTTGCTTCAATTCTGCAACCGTCATGTTGTTAGCTATTGAAATGCTATAAAGTGTATCTCCTTTTTTGACCTCATACTTCACTGCATTGGCGTCTTTTACCTTTAAAGTTTGAGCAGGATAAATGATAATGTTTTCTAGGTTATTTATCTTTTTTAACTCCTCGACCGTCATGTTATAGGTTCTAGATATGCTATAAAGCGTATCACCTTTTTTCACTTGATAAGACACAAGCATCCCATCTTTTACTTGCAATCTCTGACCAGGATAAATGATATTACTTGTCAACTTATTCATTTGCTTTAATTCATTTACGGTTATGTTATTTTCTGTAGCAATCCGGTACAACGTATCACCGCTCCTTACTTCATAAGTTGCTGCACCTGCACTTTGAGCAAATCCTAACATTGCTGCTAGGCCTAACGACATTGCCGTTATCTTTAATACTCTCTTCTTACTCATCCCCATTTTTGGCACCTCTTTTATTTTGTATTTCTTGATGTGTTCAAATATGTAACGTTGAGGTAGCTACTAAGGTTGCAATACGACGAGCCTAAATTTACGTTAGACTCGAATTAAAACATTAAAATCTTTTATCATAATTCTTCTTTAACTAAAATAACAAATCTAGCATAGCAACAGTCGTTTCGCCTACTCCACTATATCGCACCAACGTTTCAACCCGTTAAAGCAAAAAACTTTTTTTTTCGGATCCTGTTGATTTTTCTTGAGATACCTTTATAATTATCCTCTAATAATAATTTTCTAAATATAACTACAATAAGAGGAGTTTCTGTTCATGTTCGTTGTTGATTTTCTTAATAATATACTTTGGTCTTATGTCGTTATTTTGGGCCTGCTAGGTGTTGGCATTTATTTCACCATTCAAACAGGCTTTGTTCAATTCAGATATGTTAGAGAAATGGTACGAGTAGCTTTTGAAAAAACGCCCATACAACAACCAGGAGAAAAACCAATTTCAGCTTTCAAATCATTTTGTATAGGTTCTGCAACTCGAATCGGTACAGGAAACTTAGCTGGGGTAGCAGTTGCCGTTACATTAGGTGGTCCAGGTGCTGTTTTTTGGATGTGGATAGTTGCATTACTAGGAGGAGCAACAAGCTTTATCGAAAGTACATTAGCCCAAATTTACAAAGCAAAAGATCAAGACAAGCCAGGAACATACCGTGGAGGTCCTGCTTACTACATTACTAAAGGGTTAAATAATAGGTGGCTAGGTGCGATTGTTGCCATTTTATCTACGTTCACTTTTGGTCTTGTTTTTAATTCAGTTCAAAGCAATACAATCTCTGCTGCGTTTGAAACAGCATTCGGGTTAAATACAGTGATTGCCGGAATTATATTAGTCTTATTAACAGGTATCATTATTTATGGTGGTGTTCACCGAATTGCAAATGTAACTAGCGTTATCGTTCCTTTTATGGCTCTTTCCTATATTATTATAGCTTTATATGTTTTGATAACAAACATCCATCACTTTCCTGCTGTCATTTCGTTAATTGTAGGTAGTGCACTTGGATTGGAACAAGCAATTGGCGGGGGAATCGGTGCTGCCATTATGCACGGGGTAAGACGCGGCTTATTTTCAAATGAAGCTGGTATGGGAAGTACACCAAATGCTGCAGCAACTGCTCACGTTTCACATCCTGCTAAACAAGGGTTTATGCAAACATTAGGTGTCTACTTTGATACGTTAATTGTCTGTACCGCTACTGCGTTCATCATTCTTATCTCAACAGATGTTTATACCTCAGGCAACTATGAAGGAATTAATTTATTGCAAGCTGCATTAAGCTCACAAATAGGTGAATGGGCAAATATTTTCATTGCTATTGCAATCTTCTTATTCGCTTTTAGTTCGATTATTGGAAGCTACTACTATGGTGAAACAAACTTGCAATTAATAAAAAAAGGCAAACAGACCTTGCATGTTTATCGATTCGCAACAATGGTATTCGTGATGATCGGTTCTATTGTTGGACTAGGAGCTGTTTGGGAAGTAGCTGATTTATTTATGGCTATGACCACTATCATTAACCTTACTGCCATTGGGTTATTAAGTGGTATTGCTTTTAAAGTGTTGAATGATTATGAAACCCAACGTAAACAAGGATTAAACCCTACCTTTAATCCAATTAAGTTAGGCATCAAAAATACGGAAAGTTGGGACGTAGAAGTTAAAAACGATCAACAAAAAGTAAGCTGATAAGGACTGCGCCAACAACCGAAAAAAAGTGGAAATAGCGCCATAACTAGTCTAGAGAGGAGAAAATCACTCCTCTTTAGGCTTTTTAATGCCTTCTAACTACACAGCTATCGTAAATAACCTCAAGACCGATTTCACCCTCGTTTCCACTAGCGAATCTAGCTAATTTCAATAGCATATTTTCTTCTGCCATTGATTCCAAATATAACGTTTCAATCCTCTTATTACCTACTTCCTCAACTCTTTCTACCGTTCTTAAATCATAGTAGTCAATTGCTTTTCGAATGATTTCTTTTATTTGATTATGGTTTCCCGAATCAAAATCCCCAATTGTATGAATCATATCCTGAACAAACTGTTCAAATGATTTTTTTGAACTCACTAAAGCACCACTCTTTCTTTACTTTCTATCCGTATAAGTCAATTTTTAATATTACCAAATTCCGTTCAAATAGCAAATAACCTTATATCAATAAATAAACAACTTTGGTTCAAACTATAACGTAATAAACTAAAGACAGCTTTGAAGGGAGAGAGCATCTATGACAAACAAGCGTACCGTTACGATTGCACGAGGAGACGGAATCGGTCCAGAAATAATGGACGCGACACTGAAAATATTAGAACATGCAGGAGCAGCAATTGAACCTGAATTTATTGATATCGGTGAACAAGTTTATTTAAGTGGAAACACTTCCGGGATTCCTGATGACGCCTGGGAATCGCTTAGACGTAACAAAGTATTCCTAAAAGGGCCAATCACTACCCCTCAAGGAGGAGGCTACAAAAGTTTAAATGTTACGATTCGTAAAACATTAGGTTTATTTGCAAACGTACGACCAAATATTTCATATGCGCAATTTATTAAGACAAAGCATCCGAATATGGACCTTGTCATCATTCGCGAAAACGAAGAAGATTTATACGCTGGAATTGAGCATCAACAAACCCCTGAGGTCGTACAGTGTTTAAAACTAATTACTCGTCCTGGTTCAGAGAAGATTATTCGTTATGCATTTGAATATGCTAAAAAAAATAATCGCAAAAAAGTAACTTGTTTTACTAAAGATAACATCATGAAATTAACCGATGGGCTTTTCCATAAAGTATTTAAAGAAGTAGCTAAAGAGTACCCTGATATCGAAACAGAACACTGGATCATTGATATTGGAATGGCCAAAATTGCAGACACTCCCCAAGACTTCGATGTAATTGTCATGCCAAACCTTTATGGAGATATCGCATCTGATGTTGCTGCTCAAATTACGGGAAGTGTTGGCCTAGCAGGTTCAGCGAACATTGGTGATCAATTTGCTTTATTTGAAGCTATTCACGGCAGTGCACCAGACATAGCTGGGAAAGGCATCGCTAATCCGTCTGGTTTGCTACATGGGGCAATTATGATGCTTGTTCATATTGGCCAACCTGATGTGGCAGCTCGTATTCATAACGCATGGTTTAAAACATTAGAAGACGGGGTTCATACAGGTGATATCGCAAAAGGTGGGGCGTCTGTTGGAACAAATGAATTTGCTGAAGCAGTCATTGCAAGGCTTGGACATTTACCAACTACCGTGACTCCAGTGGAATACAAAAGTACAGAGGAAAGTGAAGAGGGTTCCTTTACTCTTTCTCCAGCGGTCAAAGATCGCCCGAAGCCAGATATCGTTCGTCAATTAGATGGGGTGGATGTATTTCTTTTTAACAACGAACAAACACCTGAAGAAATTGGTCAAGCATTAGAAAAGGTGGCTGGACCTGAGTTCTCCTTAGCCGTCATTACCAATCGAGGTGTAAAAGTATATCCAAACGGGTTCCCAGAAACATTTACAACCGATCACTGGCGTTGTCGTTTTCAAATAGCGGACGAGCAAAGTAGGATAGATCATAACGATATTATTTCATTACTAAGTCGAATTGAGAAAGCTGAGCTTGATTTTATCAAGACGGAAAATTTATATCGCTTTAATGACGAGTTAGGGTATTCGTTAGGGCAGGGACAATAATAACGGAAATGAGGGCACTGAGAAAGGTTGTCTTTCACCTCTTCAGTACCCTCTATGCAATGTGCAGAGCTACTTATCAAGGCATTGAAAAAGGATGATTTTTGCCTTTTTCAATGCTTTCAATGGTTTTGATGCCATTTCTTATTCCTTCACAAAATCTTTCGTACTTCTCACTGTATCAATTGGTCGAACCGCTTTTTCAATTGCCTCACGCTTAGATTCTAAAAACGGAGGTAACGATAACTTTTCTCCAAGTGTTTCATAAGGTTCATCCCCCATAAAACCTGGACCATCTGTTGCAAACTCGAATAAAATTTGCGGAGCAACTCTCGCGTAAAGCGACTCAAAGAAGTATCGATCCACATACCCTGAAGTTTGCAAGCCGAACTTAGGTAAACGATCGATCCATTCATTTAACACAGCACGATCTTCCACACGGAAAGCTACGTGGTGAACCGTCCCGAAGCCTTGTTGAGCTTGTGGAAGCATAACATTATGTTCAACGACTACTTGTGCCCCATTTCCCCCTTCACCTACTTCAAATAAATGAAATGATCCCTCTTTGGCAATTTCCTTAAATAAGAGTACTATTTCGAGCATTTCTTTGAAATAATCAAACTGTGCAACTGTAATAAAAATAGGCCCTAAACCCGTTATTGTATACTCCAATGGGATTGGCCCTTTTTGCCACGGTGTCCCTGGTTCAACGCCTTTATTATGCTCATCTGATATTAATTGATATTGTTGATCATCAAAATCAACGAAAGAAAGAGTCTTTTTGCTAAATTGTTCTTTAATGCCTGAATGCTTTACATCAAGACGATCAAACCGTTTGACCCAGTAATCTAGCGCTGCATCACTAGGTACACGGAATGAAGTTTTTGAAATTTCATTTGTCCCATGAGATCCTTTCGGGATTCCAGGAAAATCAAAGAAGGTCATGTCTGTTCCTGGACTGCCTGTGTCATCTGCAAAAAATAAATGATACGTTTGGATATCGTCTTGATTTACTGTTTTCTTCACTAGACGCATCCCTAATACGTACGTAAAAAATTCATAATTCTTTTCAGCACTGCTTGTAATAGCTGTTACGTGGTGAATTCCTTTTAATTCATTCATCTTTTATCCTCCAGTATACATAATCATTAAAAATAATTGACCAGTTAAATGGCCTCTAAATATTAATTGTTCTGCACCTTTTTTATTTATATTACTATTTATCTCAGATTTAATTATCTTTAATTCGAGATAAATATATCATGGATTCTCTTTTCCTGTCAATGCATGATTGGTGCTTCTTAAACCATTTGTGGCAACTTTGCATTAGTAACTCTTTTTTTATTTGTCTAATAAAAGCGTATTATGCATTATTTTCGTACATGAAAGCGCTTTAAATTAATTGATTTTCCGTTTATAATACAGATAAGGGAAAATAACACATGAGGTGATTTCATATGAAAAAGACAACTGGTAAAAATAAAATCGTCAGCAAACCAGCACTTCGTTATGTGGTCCGCTCATTGCCTGATAAAGATTTTAAATTAAATTGGAATCATGAAGATGACGACAGTATCTTATCTATTTATGACTATAAATCAAAGCAAATCAGTGTGGCGACTTTCACAAATGGAGACCAGCTCGTTTTCAAGCACTTAGATTCAACAAATCCAAAAGTGATTTCTGTTTTTGAAGAAGTACTAGGTATCCCGCTAGAAAACAGTGAAGAAAAAACATTCAATACCCTCTATTTAGAAATGGACTATCATCTAATGGAGCTTCATGAGTACATACAAGCAAATGATAAGTCCAAAATAAAAGAGACCAAAGCAAAGTTAATTTTAATAAGAGAAAAAATGGAGAAATTATACGCTAACGAAACGCTATGCAAAGCTTAATGGACCATATAACAACCTTAGACAGAGTACTTTCTTTTCAATCCAACTTAAAGGCTCCCCTTTAATTATTTCAGATAATTAAAGGGGATTTATTATGTTGCGAAGAATTATATCTTAACAGTTTTTTCAATCCAGTTATGAGATGAACGATTTTGAATGAGGTGAATGGATATGTTTCAGCAACAGGTATTACATAGTGCATCGACGTTTTCTAAATGCATCATTCCATACGATCATAAATTAGCACCATTAATCATTCGCAATAACTTATTTTCGCTTATTCCAGACGGTATAGAGCATATTTATGTTGCAGGAATAGGATCTAGCTTAATCAATGGAGACAGCCTTGGCCCTTTTGTAGGAACACTTCTTCATGACATGTATCCAAATCACTTAACTGTCTTTGGAAGCCTTCAGTTCCCATTAGATGCCCAAAACTTCGTCCCAACACTATCAGGCTTTAGCCTGCCAGCCAACAGCTTTGTTATTGCAATTGACAGCGTTCTTGGCCCCAAAAAACATGTAAATTCAATTGTCATACAAGAAGGTTCTTTGCTTCCAGGAGAAGGCTTAGGTCAAAACCTCCCTCCCATTGGAGACTGCAGTGTTATGGGTGTTGTATTAGAAGATAATCCCGCACTTGAATCTGCTCTTTTTTATACCAATCTTCATCTTATTTATACAATGGCCTCAACTATCGCACGTAGCATTTCACTTACAGTTCGGCAATATTTTCACTATCCTTCTGATCAACCTATATTGTCTAGTGGTTGATAAACAAATCTGTACGGTATCTTAATAGGGGTTTTGCGGCTTCTAAGAACAAACCCCGATATTAAATCTAAAAATGCCCCGCTACATAAGAACCTAGCCACCTAAAACGAAACCCCATTTTTCTCTTTATCTCCTTCAAAAACGGAACACTTATCGCCCTTGCCTTTTCAGCTCCCGCTAACAAACTTTCATCTAACGTCTCAGGAGATGCCATCAGCTCTTTGTATTTTTCACACGGTTCTTATAAAGAACAATTTCATCACGATAAATAATTCCTTTTTAGCTTCGTTCATGTCAGAACAATAACAGAGGTATTATTTGGTTAACAAAAAACGTTGGCAAGAAAATCAACTTTTTCTTGCCAACTGTAACTATTTTAAATAATTGTATTCATGCCAAATTCTTTCAGGGGTGACCATTGGACTAGGTACACATAGCTTTGTTCCAACTACAACCTGGTCAGGATTTTCAACATGATTATTGGCAGCAATCAAGGCCTCTAATGGAATATTGAAGCGGCTTGCCAACTCATATAATGTTTCTCCAGGTCGTACAATATGAAACCGCTCCATAGGACAGTCAACATCAATACTTGGTGGGATACAGAGCGCGTGCCCTAATAAAAGATTATAAGGATTAACGGCTGGATTGTTGTTTAAAATGTCTTCAACCGTCACATTATACATTTGGGCAATCTGGATTAGAGTGTCATTTGGTTTAACAATATACTGAAATCCATTTTCGCACGGCGGCAAAGGAATACAAATTCGCTGTCCAACAAGTAAATTATTTGGCTGAATTCCTGGATTCGCTTGTTCAAGGCTTAGTTCAGCTATATTATAGTGCTGTGCTAATTGATATAGCGTATCACCAGGTTGAACGTAATATTGTTGATCAAATGAGCAGCTCAGGCGTTGCCTAATATCGGTCCAATTAAAATTATTATAGTAATAAATAATAAGCCCTCCCTTACCTTCATTTAAGAATATTCTATTCATTTGCCTAGTTGGATGTGATTTGCGCTTAGATACCCAATATGAAAAAGAAATGGCACCGAATTCTTTTTATTTTTATTAGCTGACATTTTTTAACTAAATATATCGGTCCATACGAAAAAACTAATTCATTCATACACTACTAAAAAATGAAAGGATTTTTATCAGTGAATATTGCTAAAGTGATGGTGAATTATTCACTTAACGTCAAAAATGTCTCCTTATTATCCGATAAGGGGAGGAAAGCCGTTTGGCTAATTAATGCAGCCTCGGGAGATTTTATTTTAAAGAAAATTCCTATGAGTGAAGGCCGACTCAAATTTATGATCCATTCTATTTCTTTTTTAACTTCAAATGGTGTGATGACCCCTAGTGTTATGAGAACAACCAATGGAAGAGAGTTTGTCGCTAAGAATGGGGAGTATTATGTTTTGTTTGAAAAGGTTTATGGAAAGAAGCCTAAATATAACCAAAAAAAAGAGCTAGCGAAAATCATGAGTGGATTAGGACAATTCCATAAAGCCTCTACAGGGATTGAAATACCTAAAAATACTGAGCCGTCCTTTCTATTAGGAACGTGGAAGGATGAGTTTCAAAGAAGATACAAACAACTTGAAATTTGGAGAAAAGAACGAATACTAGCTAGTAATAAGAATAAATTTGACGAACAATTTCTTCTCCATGTGGATTCTTTCTTATCCCAATGCAACGAAGCCATATCGATTTTAGATGCTTCTTGTTATGAGCCATGGGTTGGAAATACTCAAAGAAACAAAACATTATGTCATCAAGACTTTGCAGCTGGAAACCTTGCACTTGACAAAAAAGGAAAATTACATGTATTTGATATGGACTCCCTTACCATTGATCTTCCTATTAGAGATATTAGAAAAATTTTAAACAAAGTAATGAAAAAGCAAAGCTGGGATCTTACATTAATGATTGAGATGCTTTCTTACTATCAGAAAACAAACCCATTTTCAAAAGAGCAATATTTTGTATTAATAGCTGATTGTTTATTTCCCCACCTATTTTATGGTCAAGTAAAAAAATATTACGGAAACACTGAAAGGGAATGGACTGAAAAAAAGCACCTGCAACGGTTAAAAGGTATGATTGCAATTGAACTAAGCAAAGAAAAAGTACTTCAGGCATTTAAGGGGGAAATTGATAAAGTCTTAAAATAATTTTTAAAATCCACTGTCATTTTCCTTTATCTCTTGCATAATGAAACCTTTCTTCAAAGAATAGTTTTAAACAGGAAAAGGGAAATTTTATGAAGAACATATCGCTGCAAGTTGAAAAAATAAGCTGTGGAAATTGCCTCGAAACAGTAGAAAATGCTTTAAAAGAAGTTAGTGGAGTTACTGAAGCAAAAGCGTCTCTAAAAGACAAGACAGTAAGTATTAAGTATGATGAATCAATGACTGATGTACCGCATTTGGTAAAAGCTGTTGAGGATGAGGGGTATATTATTATTTAGAATTTCGTGTAACGAAATTCTATTTTTTGATTTTGACTTAAGTGTGCTATTTAAAGAAAAGGCCACTCTAATAGTAAGTGGCCTTTAGGTAGTAAAACTATAACATTTTCTACAAAAGAGTACTTGAGCATTCTACTCCAACTCCAACAGCAGATCCCCTGTCTGTATCGCTTCCCCATTACTCACATGCACTTCTTTCACGACACCGTCAAATGGAGCTTGTACTGTGGTTTCCATCTTCATTGCTTCTGTAATCATAAGGTGATCACCTTTTTTCACCTGATCTTCTTTAACAACTAATGCTTTTAAAACCGTACCAGGCATCGAAGCACCAATATGACTTGGGTTTCCTTTGTCAGCTTTTACTTTGGCTGTGACGATGGATTTTACATTTTCATCTTTAATTACTACTTCACGAGGTTGACCATTTAGTTCAAAATAGACTATCCGATTGCCATCGCTTTGCGGTTTAGAAATCGAAACGAGTTTCACAATTAATGTTTTTCCTTTTTCAATTTCTACATCAATTTCTTCACCTAATCTTAGTCCATAAAAGAAAGTAGGTGTATCTAGCACCGATACATCTCCAAATTGCTTACGGAATTGCTCAAATTCTAAAAACACCTTCGGATAAAGGGTATATGAAAGCAAATCATGACTAGTTACTTGTCTTTCTAATTTATGAAAGAGTGTTTCCTTCATTTCTTGGAAATCAACTGATTCCATCGTTTCCCCTGGTCGTCCTACAAGCGGTTGTTTTCCTTTTAAAATGATGGTTTGCAGCTCCTTCGGGAACCCTTGATATGGTTTGCCGAGCTGCCCTTGGAAAAATTCAACAACTGAATCCGGAAAATCTAATTGCTGTCCTCGCTCAAAAATATCTTGTTCTGTCAGGTCATTTTGTATCATGTACAGTGCCATATCACCAACGACTTTTGATGACGGTGTTACCTTTACAACATCACCGAACATATCGTTAACAGATCGATACATCTTCTTTACTTCATTCCAGCGATCTGTTAAGCCAACTGCTTTCGCCTGTTGCTGAAGGTTACTATATTGTCCACCAGGCATTTCATGTTCGTATACTTCTGTATGCGGAGCATTCATCCCACTTTCAAATCCAGCATAATACTTACGAGTTGCATCCCAGAACTCAGCTAATTGTTCAAATGCTTGGATATCGACATTTGGTTGTCGCTTAGACCCGCTTAACGCATAATACAAACTGTTTGCACTCGGCTGAGACGTTAGCCCTGCCATTGAACTAACTGCGACATCGACAATATCTACTCCTGCTTCAATTGCTCGTGCATATGTGAATAAACCGTTTCCACTAGTATCATGTGTATGCAAATGAATTGGAATTGTAATGCTGTCCTTTAACTCGGTAATTAACTGATAAGCCGCCTCAGGTTTTAACAAACCTGCCATATCTTTTATCCCAAGTATGTGAGCGCCTGCCTGCTCTAATTCTTTAGCTAATGATTTGTAATAGGTTATATCGTATTTCGTGCGGCTTGAATCCAAAATATCACCTGTATAGCACATTGATGCTTCAGCAACTTTTCCATTATCACGAACAGAATCAATTGCCAGCCTCATTCCTTCTACCCAGTTTAAGCTGTCGAAAATTCGAAAGACATCAATCCCTGCTTCAGCAGACTTCTTAACAAATTGTTCAATAACATTATCCGGATAGTTCGTATATCCGACCGCGTTGGATGCACGTAGTAACATTTGAAATAAGACATTCGGTGATTGCTTGCGTAATGTCAACAAACGCTCCCATGGATCCTCATGTAGAAAACGCATCGTTACATCGTACGTTGCTCCACCCCACATTTCCATTGAAAAAAGATTAGGAAGTAGTCTAGCTGTCGGTTCTGCAATTTTCTTTAAGTCATGTGTCCGAATTCTAGTTGCAAGCAAGGATTGGTGGGCATCTCGGAATGTTGTATCAGTTAATAACACCTCATTTTGTTCCTTTACCCACTTCGCTAGTCCTTCTGGTCCATGCTGATCCAAAATTTGTTTCGTTCCATTTGGAATCGGATCTATATACTTTACTTTAGGAACAGGAGGTTTTTCAAAAATTGGTTTTTTGATCTGTTCCAACCCAGGGTACCCATTAACAATGGTTTCACCAATAAACGAAAGCATCTTCGTTCCTCGGTCTTTCCGCTTTGGAAATACAAACAACTCTGGAGATTGATCAATAAACGATGTATTGTATTCTCCCGATAAAAACTTCGGATGTTGAACGACGTTTTCTAAAAAAGCAATATTCGTTTTAATCCCACGAATTCGAAACTCACGTAAATTACGTAACATTTTCGATGCAGCTCCGTCAAATGTAAGCGCCCATGTCGATACTTTTACAAGTAATGAATCATAATAAGGGGTAATAACTGACCCTTGAAATCCATTCCCGGCATCCAATCTAACTCCAAATCCACCACCGGAACGATACGCATTAATTCGTCCGGTATCCGGCAAGAAACCGTTACTTGGATCTTCTGTCGTTACTCGAGATTGAATTGCAAATCCATTACAAACAATGTTTTCTTGACTTGGAATTCCTAGCTTACGTCCATGTAACTGTTCTCCGTCAGCAATCATGATTTGTGATTGAACAATGTCAATCCCCGTCACCATTTCGGTAATCGTATGCTCTACTTGGACACGCGGATTCACTTCGATGAAGTAGAACTTCCCGTCATCTGTAGCTAAGAATTCAACTGTACCAGCATTAACATACTTTATATTTTCAGCCAACTGTACAGCAGCATCACAAATCTGTTGACGAACGTCTTCACTTAAAGAAACACTCGGAGCTATCTCAACGACTTTTTGATGGCGTCGTTGAACAGAACAATCTCGTTCATATAAATGAACAATATTTCCATGTTTATCAGCCAATATTTGCACTTCAATATGCTTCGGATTCTCAATAAATTTCTCAACATACACTTCATCATTACCACATGCAGATTTGGCTTCAGATTTGGCACGATCATAAGATTCACGCAGTTCACTAGCAGAGCGAACGATACGCATCCCTCGCCCACCACCACCAAGTGAAGCTTTAATGATAAACGGGAATCCATGCTTTCCTGCAAATGCTTCAACTTCTTCCACATTCTCAACTGGTCCATCACTACCTGGAATAACAGGCAGTCCAGCCTTCAACGCTTGTTCTCTTGCCTGAACTTTATCGCCAAACATATCTAGGTGGTCCAGTTCTGGTCCAATAAATATAATTCCTTCTTCAAAACATCGCTTCGCGAAATCAATATTTTCTGACAAAAACCCATATCCAGGATGGATCGCATCAACCTCGTTCCGTTTTGCTAGTTCAATAATTCCTTCAATATCCAAATACGCTTCAATTGGCTTTTTCCCTTCACCAACAAGATAAGCCTCATCAGCTTTATAACGGTGAAATGCTCCTGAATCTTCATTCGAATAAATCGCAACTGTTCGGATGTTTAATTCGGTACACGCACGGAAAATTCGGATAGCAATTTCCCCACGATTCGCTACTAATATCTTTTTAATGTTCATAAATGTTCCTCTTCTCTTTATTGTTCTTCGTTCAAGATTATTAAAAAAACCTCAATAAATCGTTCAAGAGGCACAAGATTATCAAATGAAAGTAATACACTTTCTTTACATAGTACAAAATATTCCTGTAATCAGACTAAGTAGTTTGTTTTAAGAACGCCTCTACCTTAAAATATCAAAAATTAGTTCGGCTAATACATGAAAAGACATTCTAACAACTAGAATGCCTTCTCAAAACACGACGCTTTGCTACTTACTCCCTTGTAATGTTTTCTCAGGTTCAAATGTCATAATCGCATTTCCACTTCCAGATGACTGGGCATAAGTATGGAATGATGGTTTATAGCTATCTTCTAATGTTCCAAGTAACATAGCTAAGTGACGTCCTCCACCTTCTACACCAGCAACATTTGCGTATTGAGGAAGCATTTCCTTAGCTAAATCCCAGTTTCGATTCATTATATAATCGATGAACTGTTTATCTAAAGCCTGCTCTGAGACAGTTGGCATATGATGACGGCCTCGTACTAAATTATGAGCAAGTGCACCACTATAAACAAAAACGTATTTTTTATCGCTATTGTTTAACACTTCCCCAATCGCTTGCCCCCATTTATACGTTTCTTCTAAACCAGCTGCCATTGTAATTGACAAGTTAACAACAGGAATATCTGCATTTGGGACAAGGTAGCGTAAAGGGACGACTGTTCCATAATCCCATACATACGTTGGATCATTCACCGCGATAACAGGAAGACGTGCATGTTTTCCAGCTAAAACAAGCTCCTCTCCCAGTGCTTGGTCTCCAGGATAATCATAGGCAACATCCGAAATAATATCCGGACATTCAAATGCAGTTAAAATTCCTTTATGTCTTGGCGACACATCTACATAATGATGGAACGTTGATTGCCAGTGGCAAGAAATTAAAATAACCGCATCTGGTTTGATCTCTTCGATTTGCTTAGAGATTTCATCCATCTTTGCCACGATATCTTGTTGAAAGTCAGGAACATTTTCACGATGACAAATACTAGGAACGTGAGCAGCTAAAATACCTAATTCAATCGTCATTTTTCATTCCCCCTATAAAAATTAAAATCTCCCCAAATAAATATAGAGCTTGCAACAATTCATCTCTACTTAGAAGCGTTACGTTTCTCTACTGACTCACCAGCAATTCCCCAATGAGATTTGGGTACCTCAGTAACCAAAACTCGAACACTCTCTTTTGGAACCTCTAATGTTGAGGAGATCGTCTCAGTAACATCAGCAATTACCTTCTCGATTTTCTCCTTCGGTCGGCCTTCCATCATGTTAACGTTTACAATCGGCATAATACTTTCCCTCCTTTTTAATGTTCTCAAGACGCTACTGTTACATCTTGAAATCCAATCCAGATTTATGAATGAATTCTTTTTATGCTTGTTTACGAGTAATAAAATAGGGAAAACCTGCCCTTTTACCCTCAATAGTGCGAACATGGTTGCGATGACTCCTCTCGCCGTGCGCTTTTTGAGAAGATCGCTCAAAAAGCTTAAAACACTACGGCGGCTTCGCTCATTGCTTCGAGTAATAGAAAAAGGGAAGATCGCCCTTTTTCTATTACTCTCCTACACTAAAGCTCACTTCGCCTAGGCCGTCGAATTTGCCTGTTACATAGTCGCCATAAGAGAGGTGTACTGCTCCAGTAATTCCACCAGTTAGAATGATTTGACCTGCTTTTAGCTTTTCTCCTTTACGGTGAAGCATGTTCGCAAGCATTGCTACGGAGTTTGCAGGATGACCTAATACAGCTGCACCAGCACCTAGGTCTTTAATCTCACCATTGATTGATAATACCGTTCCGATTAACTCTAAGTCCAACTCTTCAGGTTTACGTACTTTGCTTCCAAATACAACTTGAGAAGTTGAAGCGTTATCAGCAACCACATCTGGTAATGTAAAGTTAAAGTTTTCATAGCGGCTGTCAATGATTTCGAGTGCTGGGCAAACATAGTCTGTCGCAGCCAAAACTTGAGCACCCGATACACCGGGACCTTCAATATCTTTTCCTAGGATAAAAGCTACTTCCGCTTCTACTTTTGGATGAATAAAATCAGCTAATGAAATTTTCCCACCATCTTGGACAATCATATTATCAAAAACATATCCGTAAATCGGTTCCTCTACATTCATTTGTTTCATTTTCGCGCGACTTGTTAAGCCCATTTTTGGACCAACGATGTTATGACCTTGTTCAAGCTTCATTTTCACTAATTCTTCTTGAATATCATATGCTTCCTCTACCGTTAAGTTAGGAACTTTATCTGAAGTTATACGAACAACTTCTTTTCTTTGTAATTCAGCATCTAGTAAAAACTTTGCAATCTCTTTATTCGACATGCTACTCATAATATCCCCCCACTACACTTTCAAACTGTTTTGTTTGTTTGCAATTTCAGCTGCTACATCGATAATCATGTCTTCTTGTCCGCCGACTACTTTTCTCTTTCCTAATTCAATTAAAATATCACGAGAGTCTACATTAAATTGTTTCGCTGCTCTTTGGGAGTGAAGCAAAAAGCTTGAGTACACCCCAGCGTAGCCCATGACAAGACTATCTCTCGTAATCTCTTGTGGTTGAGTTAAAATTGGCGCAACAATGTTTTCAGCCAAATCCATCATTTTATATAAATCTACTCCACTATTTAATCCCATTCTCTCAAGTACAGCGACTAATACTTCTGTTTGTGTATTACCAGCACCTGCTCCTAAGCAACGTACACTACCATCAATTCTTGTTGCTCCTTCTTCTATCGCAGCTAATGTATTCGCCATCGCTAGAGACAAATTGTTATGTGCATGGAATCCTATGTTAATTGTTAAACTTTGACGAAGCGCTCGAATTCGCTCACGTACTTCGTTTGGAAGTAACGCTCCCGCTGAGTCTACAACGTAAACTGTATCTGCCCCGTAACTTTCCATTAACTTCGCTTGTTCAACAAGCTTGTCGACAGGAGCCATGTGTGACATCATCAGGAAACCGACCGTTTCCATTCCTAGCTCTTTTGCTAGATTAATATGCTGAGGAGATACATCCGCTTCTGTAACATGTGTAGCAATACGTGCCATTTTAGCACCAAGCTCCGCTGCTTGTTTCAACTCATTCATCGTTCCAATTCCTGGAATCAAAAGGACAGCTACTTTCGTTTGGTCACAAACAGATACAGCTGCTTCGATTAATTTCATTTCATCCGTTAACGAACGTCCATATTGTTCGGATGATCCAGCTAAGCCATCACCATGAGCTACTTCAATGTATGGAACACCTGCATCATTTAATGCACGAGCCACTTCTGTTACTTGTTCAACTGTATATTGATGACCGATTGCATGACTTCCATCACGCAAGGCAACTTCTGTAAGTAAAATATCTCGATTATCGCTCATTTTCTCCATCCCTTTCTATGGCAAGTTCAATTTTAGATGATTGCAGAGTTTAGCTTGTTTTTTGCAAGTTCTTCTGCTACCTTCACGGATGCAGCTGTCATAATGTCTAAGTTTCCAGAATAAGAAGGTAAGTAATCACCTGCTCCTTCTACTTCTATGAAAATCGTGACACGGTTTCCAACAAAAATAGGTTCTGTTCTCAAACGGTATCCAGGTACATACGATTGAACGCTATCAGCCATTTCTTGGATTGACTTAGTAATTGCGGCTTCATCCATTTTCCCAGGTTCCACCACAGCGTATACTGTGTCTCTCATTAGAATAGGAGGCTCTGCTGGGTTTAGAATAATGATCGCTTTCCCTCGTTTCGCCCCACCAATCTCTTCAATTCCACGCTTTGTCGTTTGCGTGAACTCATCAATATTTGCTCTTGTACCAGGACCAGCACTTTTACTCGAAATTGTAGCAACAATCTCTGCATACTCAACTGGTGCTACTCGGTTCACGGCATGAACCATCGGAATCGTCGCCTGACCACCACAAGTAATTAAGTTAATATTTGGTACATCTAGGTTTGAATCTAGATTTACAGGTGGTACAACAAATGGTCCTCTTGCTGCAGGAGTTAAATCGAGAACTTGTTTGCCTGCTTCTTTTAACAATTTCGCATGACGGACATGGGCTTTTGCTGATGTCGCATCAAAGAAAATATCTGCTAATTCACTATTCGCCTCCAAAAATTCTTCAAGCCCATTAGTGAACGTTTGATAGCCTCTTTCTTTCGCACGTTTTACTCCATCAGAATGTGGGTCAATACCAATAAGTGACGTCAATTCTAGCATCTTGGATCTTTCAATTTTCAACATTAAATCTGTACCGATATTACCTGTTCCTATAATCGCTACTTTAATTTTATCCATGTGAATCTCCTTCCGAACATTATTTATGATGAAAAACGAACTGAAACCTCACCTAGATGAGCAATTTTTGCTGTGAAAACATCACCAGGCTCTGCATCAACTGCAGCTGAAAGTGCCCCTGATAAAATGACTTCTCCTGCTTTTAACGTAATATCAAACTCGCTTAATTTGTTTGCCAGCCATGCAACGCAGTTAGCTGGATGACCCATTACTGCTGCCCCCACTCCTGTATTGACAATCTCACCATTCCTCAAGAGGACCATTCCAACCTGAGAAAGATCGACTTTATCGACACTGACTGGCTTGCCGCCAAGTACGTAATGGCTGCTTGATGCGTTATCAGCAATCGTATCTGGCAATTTAATTTTCCAGTCTTTTACTCGACTATCAACAATCTCTAATGACGGCAATAGATAATCGGTTGCTTGAATCACATCTAACGCTGTTACATTAGGTCCTTTTAAATCTTTTTTAAATACAAAGGCAACTTCTCCTTCTACTTTTGGTTGCATGACTTCGTTATAAGAAAGCTCTGTTCCATTTTCAACAACCATTCCATCTAGTAGATGTCCGTAATCCGGTTCATCAACACCTAATAATTTTTGCATCGCAACAGATGTTAGGCCGATTTTTTTTCCAACGATCGTCTGTCCTTGTGCTACCTTCTGCTTAATAATTTCTAATTGAACAGCATATGCATCTTGAACTGTAAACGAAGGGCTTTGGTCTGTTAATGCCACTGTACCCACTCGATCTTGTTCTGCTTGTAAGAGCTGATTTGCAAACGATTCTGGTGTGCTCATCGTTTTCCCTCCTTATATATGTGAAAAAAGGGGAAGGAGCTCTGGAGTATGCTCCATGCTCCACTCCTCATTAAATTAAAGCTTAATGCAAATATTTTTTAGTTCACTGTAGAATTCGAAGCTATGCATTCCGCCTTCACGTCCAATTCCACTTTGCTTCATTCCACCAAACGGAGTACGTAAGTCACGTAAGAACCATGTGTTAACCCAAATGATTCCCGCTTCTACTTCGTTTGCTACACGGTGAGCACGACGAAGGTCATTCGTCCAAATTGAAGCACTTAATCCATAGTGAGAGTCATTTACTTGAGCAATCACTTCATCTTCTAGATCAAAAGGAATGACTGTAACAACTGGTCCGAAGATTTCTTCGCGAACACAACGCGCATTGCGATCAAGATCAGTAATGATGGTCGGCTCAATATAATACCCTTTTTCAAAGCCTTCCGGACGGCCACCACCTGTGCGGATTGTGCCCCCTTCTTCTCTAGCTAGTTCAAGGTACCCAAGTACTCGCTCGTAGTGCTCTTTCCCAATCATTGCACCAATTTTTGTTTTCTCATCAAATGGGTCTCCAACAACTAATTCCTTCGTTTTAGCGACAAATTTTTCAACGAATTCATCATACGCTGCACGCTCAACATAAATTCTTGATCCGCACAAGCAAACTTCCCCTTGGTTGATGAAACTTGATTTAATGGTTGTTTCTAATACTTCATCAAGATCCGAATCAGCAAAGATGATATTTGGATTCTTTCCACCTAACTCATAGGAAAGTTTTTTAAGCGAATTCGCTGCTGCTTTCATAATCGCTGTCCCAGTTGATGTTTCCCCTGTGAATGTTATGGCATCTACATCTGGGTGCTCAGTAAGTGCTGCACCGGCTGAGTCAGGACCAAATCCGTGCACGACGTTTACAACGCCGTCTGGTACTCCTGCTTCTTTACAAATTTCAGCGAGTACCGTTGCTGTCATAGGTGTCCACTCTGCAGGCTTCATAACCGCTGTATTACCAGCTGCTAAACAAGGAGCCAACTTCCAAGTTAAGAGAAGCATTGGTAGATTCCAAGGGTTGATTAACCCAACAACTCCAACTGGTTTACGTACTGCATAGTTAATCGCTACATCATCGTGCTGATACGCTTCAGTTCCCATTGTTGTCATATAATCAGCAAAGAAGTGGAAATTGTATGCCGCTCTTGGAATGTCAATTGTGCTTGATAACCAGATTGGCTTCCCTGTATCTAAAGATTCTAAACGAGCAAGTTCATCTTTTCTTTCTAAGATTAAATCACCAATTTTACGTAAAATTTTAGAGCGCTCTGTAAGAGGCATCGTCTTCCAGCGACCGTTTAGTGCTCTTTTGGCTGCTGCTACAGCTAAGTCAATTTCCTCCTTGCCACCTTCAGCAACTGAACCAAGTACCTCTTCATTTGCCGGATTTGTGTTAATGAATGCTTTATTATTTTCAGAATCCCTATACTGTCCATTAATAAAATGTCTACAATCAATTCCTGTTGCAGTAGTAACCGTTTTCATTATAAATTCCCCCATTCTGAAAATTGAAGTTATAATCTGTTCTTACGTATAGAATAATCAATATTTGTACCTCATAAAAGACCGTTGTTCTTTTATACGCAACATTTAAAAACTTTTTTAAATAATTTTTTGATTATTCATTTTTCTCATTTATTATGATATAGTGAATTCAACTTCTATAAAAGAACATCGTTCCTCTATACACAACAGAATAGGAGGTTTTTTATGTGCCAACAGAAAAGAAAAAGGATTACACGTTATCATCAGTGAAAAATGCACTCCGAATTTTGAGAAGGTTTTCTATGGAAGAGTCAGAGTTAAAGATTACTGATTTAGCAAAAGACCTAGATCTAGGAAAAAGTACAGTAAGTCGATTAATGTCTACACTGGCTAGTGAAGGATTTGTAGAGAAAAACCCGGAAAACCAACGATACCGCCTAGGATTATCGATCCTTTCTCTTGCAAGTGTGTGTACGTCAAACTTTGAAATTCATAAAGAAGCGATGCCTGTTTTGCATCAGTTAGTTGAAAAAACTGGTGAAACGGCCCACTTAGCTATCCTTGATGGACTAGATGTCATTTACCTCCACAAGGTGGAGAGCAAACACCATGTCAGAGCATTTACGCACATTGGTAAAAGAAATCCAGCTTATGCAACTAGTTCAGGTAAAGTACTGCTCGCTTATAACGAGGAGCACTATGTTGAAAGAACTATTGCTAGGGGCTTTGAACACTTCACAGACAATACCATTACAGACCGAGATCAATTATATCAAGCCCTTAAAGAAATTCGCACAAAAGGCTATGCCTTGAGTATTGAAGAAATCTTTGAAGGTGTTGTATCAATTGCGTCCCCTGTGAGAGATTATACAGGTCAGGTCATTGCATCCGTTAACATCGTGGGCCCAATGCAAAGACTTACAGAACGTTCCATTCCGATCCATACAAAAAAAGTAATTGAAGCAGGTAAACAAATTTCAGCAAGGTTAGGGTATCGAGCATTCTAGTATAACTAAACTGAACCTAGGCTATAAAATCTGTTTAATTGTCAGGTGAACTGAAAGCGATTCCAATCAACCCATAATTAAAAAGGAGCTGACAGATATGCACGATTTTCATACTCATTTTATCCCTGAAGAAGTGATGACTTGGATTAAGGACAACAAAGAACAAGTAAACGCAAGTTGGATTAAGAAAAGCCCTGACAAAGAAGAGTTCCTTTCAATTAATAACAAATGGGCATTTGAGTTAAAAAAAGAATTCATTGATGCCGATTTGTATTTAACTGACAAGGAAAGAGTTGGTGTAACACATGCCATCGTTTCACCGATTCCCCAACTATTTTTATATGACTTCCCTTCCGAGATTACAAGTGAACTAGCAACGGTTTACAATCAGTCTCTAGCTAAATGGAGTCACTCTAATAGCCAGCATTTATCTGCCTTAGCAACTGTATCTCTTAATCACCCTGAACTAGCCGCTCGTGATTTAAGAGATGCAATGGATGGAGGACTAAAAGGCGCGATTATCGGGCCAGGACTAGATGGGAAGTTACTATCCGATCCTTCTTTCACTCCGTTCTGGGAAGAAGCAAACAAGCAAAAAGCGATCGTCTTCATTCATCCTTTGTTATGTGAAGACCCACGTTTAAAGCAGAGAATGATGCCAAATTTGATTGGTGTCCCTTGGGAAACAACAATCTCGGCAACTGATATTCTACTAAGCGGTATGCTAGATACGTATAATGACGCAAGGATTCTATTAGCACACGGAGGCGGATTTCTCCCTTATCAAATTGGCAGAATGAACAAAGGGAATGAGATGTGGCCACTTGTTTCAAAGGCCTTACAAAAAGAACCGACCGAATACTTAAAAGATTTTTGGTATGACACGGTCTTATGGAATCAAAACACATTAGAATTCTTAGCTAAATCTGTAGGTGAAGAACGTATTGTTCCTGGTTCTGATTATCCATTCGACCTCTGTGCATGGCCTCCTTCTATTGATTTTTCAAAAGGTTCTCATTCTCTATTACAAGGAAAATAATAAGGTTAGTAGGGGGTTTCTCAAAAGGTCTGTTTTTGACCTTTCGAAAAACCCCCGAAGCAATGAGCGAAGTCGCTACATCTGTTAAAAGCCTTGAGAGGATTGGGTTTCTCCTCTCAAGGCGCGTAGCGAACGGAGCCCATTGCCTCCTCTGTTCCGGATTTTTTTGGACAGCCTCTTAGACATTTTATACTTGTAACGCCTTTGCACTCTCCCATTCTAAAGGCAAGCCAACATAGTTTTCAGATAAGCTTGTTAACGCAGCACGGGAGGAAGTTACATAGTCTAACTCACTAATTTGAATCCCTCTCTCAAATGACGTATGACTAAAATCGCGATGAAGCATCGTTGTCATCCACCAAGAGAACCTTTGTGCTTTCCAAATGCGACGTAAAGCGATCTCTGAATAACTTTCTAGCAGATCATTGCTCCCTGATTTAAAGAACCTTTCAATACCTTTGCTAAGAACTTGAACATCAGACATCGCCAAATTCAAGCCTTTTGCTCCAGTAGGTGGTACAATATGCGCTGCATCTCCTGCAATAAATAATCGACCGTGCTGCATAGGTTCACACACAAAACTTCGCATAGATACAATATTCTTTTGAATAATTGGTCCGTCTGGTAACGTCCATCCATCTGTTTCCACTCGTGCTTTTAGTTCAGTCCAGATACGGTCATCTGACCAATTTGCAATATCGTCATTCGGATCTACTTGAATATAATGACGTTGAATTTCAGGTGTTCGCTGACTAATAAGTGCAAACCCTCTTTCATGATTAGAATAGATTAATTCCGGGTTTGCAATTGGGGTTTCTGCAAGAATTCCTAGCCAACCAAAAGGATAAATCTTTTGATTTTCCGTACGATTTGGAATCATTTTACGACTTGGTCCATGGAAACCATCACAACCAGCTATGAAATCACAGACAAGTTCTTCCTCTCCTTCATCGTGTTTAAAACGGATCTTTGGTGAGTCTGTCTCAATGTCATGAAGAGTTACATCACTAACGCTAAAGTAAATCTTGCCACCTGCGCCTAATCGTTCCGCTACCAAATCCTTAATTACTTCATGCTGTGGGTACACCATAACACTCTTTCCTTCAGTAAGTTCATGCATATTGACTCGATGTCTAATTCCATTATACTGAAGCTCAATTCCATGATGTGTATGACCTTCACGCATCATCCGCTCTCCTACCCCAGTAGCATTCAAAAGGTCAACCGTTCCTTGCTCAAGCACACCTGCACGAATGGTACCTTCTATCTCCTCCCTTGAACGGTTTTCAAGAATAACAGACTTAATACCTCCAAGGTGTAATAGATGTGAAAGCATTAGACCAGCTGGACCAGCACCAATGATACCTACTTGTGTTTTCATGAAAATACCCCTTTCGTTTTTACAAATAATTATTGAAAACGCTTACTACTCTCATTTAAAATAATAATATGGAAATGTTCAGAATAAAAGACTCTATTTCTTTTATGCGAAACATTTAACTTTTTTAGGAGGATTTACTGTATGGAAATGCAAGGAGTTCTAAAATCAGTATCAAACGGGCTTGCCATTCTACATTTATTCACAAATAAAAAGTCTACCTGGGGAGTCACAGAGATAGCAAATGTTCTCGGCTTAAACAAAAGTACAGTCAGTCGACTTGTAAAAGAGTTAGTAGTGGAAGGTTTCTTGGAAAAAACAGGATCTAAGTATCAGCTAGGTATTTCTGTCCTATGCTTAAGTGGCGTTATTACAACTCATTTAGAAATTTATCGTGAAGCAAAATCTCCTTTACAAGCACTAGTAACTAAAGTAGAAGAAACGGCACATGTTGCAATCCTAGAAGAATCCAACATTACGTACCTACATAAAGTAGAATGTCAGCACCCTGTTCAATTGTTATCGTATATTGGGAAAAACAATCCAGCAACGTGTACTAGTTCAGGAAAACTGTTATTAGCTTTTCAGTCTGATACTGTTGTGAAAAATGTTATAAATGGTGGCCTTCCTAAATGCGGACCTACTAGTGTTGTCGATCAAGATTTATTGTTGAATGATTTACAAGTGATCCGTCAGCAAGGTTATTCGATTTGTGTGAATGAATTACATGATGGAGTTGTAAGCATTGCAGCACCTGTCAGAGACTATACAGGGGAAGTCATTGCAGCAGTAAGCATCGTTGGGCCTACTTCGCGTATGAGAGAAGATTCCTTTCCTCAATATGTAGAAGAGGTTATCAAAGCAGGTCAGGAAATTTCAGAGAAACTTGGGTTCGTTGGTTAAAGAATCTGTACTTTTGAAAGGAGACCAAAATGAGATATCCAGCCATTAACAATGAATCTTTTTCTTCCATGCGAAATGCCCTCAGACTATTAAACTTGTTTACAATTGAAGAACCAGAATTAACTTTAAGTGAGATTGCAGAGAAATTACAGATTGCCCATAGTACAGCTCACCGACTCACAGTAACGCTCATCCACTCAAATCTTATTGTGAAAGAACCTAATACCAAAACATATCGTCCCGCGTCATCTATTTTATCAATGGGCAATACCTTTTTAAGCAAATATAAATTATGCCAAGTCTCCATACCTATATTAGAAGATTTAACAAAGAAAACAGGAGAAACAACGCACATATCGATTTTAAAAGGGACAAAAGTTGTTTACCTTTATAAAGTTGATAGTTCTCATCCTGTTCATCTTCTATCTCATGCAGGCAGACAAAATCCAATACACTGCACAAGCTCTGGACAGGTAATTCTAGCTTACCAGCCAGAAAATAAAATTCAAGAAGTTATCCAAGCAGGCTTGCCGGAATACACACCTCAAACAATTACTTCATCAAGAGTATTTTTACAAGCTCTATCTAAGATTCATCAGCAAGGATTTGCGATTAGTAAAGAGGAAATGCACATAGGAGTTACGTCCATTGCAGCACCAATCTATCATAAAGGACACGTTGTAGCATCTGTTAGCATTGCTGGTCCAACTACAAGAATAAACAAGTTAAAAATTGATTCTATGATTAAATTAGTTAAATTAGCAGCAATAAAGATTACGGAGAGTTCCAATGAAGTTTTGAAGTAAATTCTTAACTACAACGTTCTAGGTTATAAGGTTTGCCTAGTACTATAATTTTAAAAATTCTAGTAAGTATTTCAAAACTTGAGAGCTTCCTACTCAGAAAGAGGTGTACATGAGTAAACGTTCGATTTTTACCTTTCAAGGCCTAGTATTTCTTATTGGCTTAATGCTTGTAGCATTTAATTTACGATCTTCTATAACAGCTGTTGGACCTTTAATCAGTACAATCCGAATAGATACTAATCTCTCAAACAGTGTGATAGGGTTGCTTACAACACTACCTTTACTTGCCTTCGGTGTCTTTTCCATACTTGCACCTAAAATTGGCCGAAAGTGGGGAAACGAAACAACGGTTTTTATTGCTCTATTAATCCTCACGATGGGAATTCTCTTCCGTTCAACAGGGATGGTGTTTGCGTTATTTTTTGGAACAGCTATGCTTGGATTAGGGATTGCGATCTGTAACGTGTTAATTCCAGGGATCGTTAAAGGTAGGTTCCCTGAAAAAATGGGTCTTATGACTGGAATTTATACGACGTCTATGGCTTTAATGGCAGCGTTCGCTTCTGGTGTGAGTATTCCTCTTGCTCAGGGGTTTAACCTAGGCTGGGAGAAATCCTTAGCTGTTTGGGCTATCTTAGCAGGAGTCGCCGTTCTTGCTTGGAGTCCCCAGCTTCGAAAACAAAAGAGTCCGACTCAAGTTTCACAGTCTCCAAACAGTTCCATTTGGTCTTCTAAACTTGCATGGCAAGTAACGTTTTTTATGGGATTTCAATCTTGTATTTTTTACTGTATTATCGCTTGGATTCCTGAAATTCTCGTAAGTCGTGGCATCGATATTCCAACTGCCGGTTGGTTATTAACTTTAACCCAAATCGTCGGTCTTCCTGCAACTTTACTCGTGCCTATTCTAGCAGGGCGTCTGTCGAATCAAAAAGGGATTGTTTTAGGTATCGCACTCCTATATACGGTTGGCTTTCTCGGAATCTACCTTGGCGGTTCTTTAGGTTTGATGTCTGTTTATATGATGTGTTTAGGGGTTGCACAAGGAGCTGGTATTAGTCTTTCATTAAGTTTATTTGGCTTACGCTCGCAAAACGCATATGATGCAGCAAACCTATCTGGCATGGCACAATCAGCAGGTTATTTACTTGCTGCATTAGGACCTCTTCTGATGGGGCTTTTCTTTGACCTCTTCCATTCATGGTCCCCAGCATTTTTGTTATTTTTTGTGATGATATTTGCGATGGGAATCTCTGGGGTCCATGCAGGGCGCGATCAATTCCTTTTCCAATCAGAGCCTGAGAAATTAAGAGCATAAAAGAAAGGGTCTGTTTTATCCCAACCGGGAAGAACAGACCCTTTACCATTTATTAAAACGCAAACTGACGATACTTCGTCTGAACCGACACCCACTTCGTCGTCGTAAACTCATCCACAACCCACGGATTTCCAAAACGGCCTAATCCACTTGCTTTGTTTCCTCCAAATGGAATATGCGGCGCATCATTTACCGTTTGGTCGTTAATATGTGTCATCCCTGCTTCGACTTGCAATGCAAGCTCTTCCCCGCGCTCCAAATCACTTGTGAAGATCGCAGAGCTTAATCCATGCTCGGTATCATTCGCAAATTCAATCGCTTGCTCATCTGACTCCGCTTTAATAATCGTCGCAATTGGGGCGAATAATTCACTTTGCGCTAGTTGACTTGAATTATCAACATTCGTAAAGACAAACGGCGTTAGCACATTGCCAATACGTTCCCCTTCTAAGGCAACAGTAGCGCCCTCGCGTTTTGCTTCCTCAATGAAGTTTAGCGCCTTCTCCATTTGTCTATCATTTACTAGAGGTCCAATAACCGTTTTCGGATCACTTGTATCTCCGTATGGGAGTGCCGAGGCTTTCTCAACAAATTTTTGTACGAATTCATCATGTTTATCTTGATGAACGATAATCCGGTTAATGATCATACAAATTTGACCTTGGTGAATGAACTTCCCAAAAATCGCTGCTTCCACCGCACGATCGACATCGGCATCGGATAAGACGATCATTGGACTGTTTCCACCAAGTTCAAGCGCGACACGCTTTAAGTTTCTACCGGCAATTTCGCCAATATGACGACCTACTGCTGTGGATCCCGTGAAACTCACTAATTGGTAATTTGGATTCGTAAGCATGTCATCGCCAATTTCCTCAACATCCGTTTGAATCACATTTAGCACACCTTTAGGAAGTCCAGCTTCTTCAAATGCTTTCGCTAAAATCGCACCACCACTTAACCCCACTTGGATATCTGGCTTATGCACCACGCTATTTCCTAGCGCAATTGCAGGAGCGATCGTTCTCATTGATAGATTCATAGGGAAGTTAAATGGCGAGATCGACGCAATCACCCCTAGTGGTACACGGTGAATATGATTTAATTTTCCTTCCACATGTCCAGGTACTTCTCGTACTTGGTTCACCTCGTCGGCATATTTAATCGCTTCTTCTAAAAATTCAAGCGTTAAATGCAACTCGACGTTCGCTTTTAACACACTTCCACCTGTTTCACGACCTATGACATTCACAATCTCATCGCGGTTGGCCTTCAAGTAGTCTGCAGCCTTATGTAAGACTTCTCTCCGCTCATCTACTGTGCTTTTCGCCCATTGTTTTTGAGCAGCTTTGGCAATTTCAAATGCTTCTTCTACTTGCTTAGATGTAGCTAATTTAATAGAAGTGATTAAGGAGCCATCGTAAGGATTTGTAATATCATACGAACGTTCACTGCCTCCATCTACCCACTCACCATTAATGAAACTTTTGTTTAATTGTTCATAGTTTTGCATTCATAACACTCCTCTTTGCTAATATTTTTGGTTGTAAATTATACCCTAGATGGATTAACCTCCGCCTCGCATGAAATTAGGCAAGGTCATAACAATTTCAGGGAAAATAACTAGTAAAATTGTGAATAGAATCATAGTTAGTAGCATTGGTGTAACCCCTCTAAATATGGTTTGTATCGGGATATCTTTTGCAACCCCATTTATTACATAAACGCTTATTCCAAGAGGTGGAGTGATAACCCCCATGTTAAACACCATAACCATAATAATCCCAAACCAAATACCATCAAATCCAAGTTGAATAATAAGTGGATAAACAATTGGAAGTGTTAGTACTAGGATTGCTATTCCTTCCAAAAACAAGCCTAATAAGAAATAGATAATTAGAATGATAGCCACAATGACAAATGGTGATACATCTAAACCGATCACCATCGATGTGACCGCAGTAGGAACTCGACTCATTGCTAAAAACTGACCAAATAAAGTCGCTCCAATTAAAATAATAAAAATCATCGATGTTAAGCGGATCGTCTCCTCTAATGAAGCGAAAAACCCTTTCCATCCTAATCGTTTCGTTAAAACAGAAAACAACAATGCACCTAGAGCCCCTACTCCCCCTGCTTCAGTCGGTGTGAAAAAACCAAAATAAATCCCACCAATACTGAGTAAGAAGATTAAACCAAATGGCCAAATTTTGCTTAGTGATTTCATTCGATCTTGAAACGATGACGGACTTTGTTGATTAGGCGCAAGTGATGGCTTTCTTCTCACTTGAATATATACAGTTAACATAAAGAGGAATGCTAGTAAGATACCTGGAACAAGACCAGCAATTAACAACGCCCCTACAGGTTCCATGGTTAATACCCCGTACAGAATTAAAATGACACTTGGAGGAATCAACACGCCAAGAGTCCCACCTGCAGCCACACAAGAAGAAGATAAACCTGGATGATATTTGTAATCTTTCATTTCTGGTAAAGCAACCTTTGCTAACGTTGCTGTCGTAGCATTGACCGATCCCGAAATGGAAGAAAAGATCGCAGATGCACCAATCGTTGCCATTCCAATACCTCCGCGAACGTGTCCAACCCAGTGATCAACAGCTTTAAACAAGTCTTTTGCTAATCCACTATAAGAAAGAAACATCCCCATTAAAATAAACATTGGCATAACACTTAAGCTATATTTACTTGCTGTTCCAAAGGCACTCATTCCTAGCTGCGCCAAGGCAACATTTGTACCCGATAAATACATATATCCTGTAAAGCCAACTAATAGGAGAGCAATCCCAACTTGAACACGAAGCAAGATTAGAACAAATAAAGCGAAAATCCCTATAATTCCTACTACTTCAGGACTCATTTGGATGCACCACCTTTCGTATCGCTTTAAAGAAATCAACGAGCACAGTTAGCGTATAAAACAAAATCCCGATAGCACAAACAAGAACAAACATACTAACAGGCAGGTTCAAGTCACCTGTAACATTATTTGAAACTTGGTTAGCGTACAAGACTGTTTGCCTAGCCATTAATCCAAGTAGAATCATCATAATTAAATAGGTAATCACATCAAAAACGGCCTGCGCTCGTACTGACAATTTATCAATTAGAACCCCAACTGCAATATGTCCTTTTTTCTGTTGGGTATATCCTAAACTTAGAAAAACAATTAATGCTAACCACAAATAGGTTAACTCATATGTGCCTGTAACAGGACGCCATAGAAAGCGTCCTGTTACATCACTAAATGTTAAAACCATCATTAAAAATAAGAGGATTGCCGAAACTTTAGCTGAGATGTTATTCAAGAAACCTACAAACTTCTCAAAATTCGCCAAGAATCTCATAAACATATGGCTATTCTCCTAGATCGCGTAGGCGAACGGCTTCCTCATAGATTTCTGATCCTGGCAATCCCTCTGCATCCATTTCATTCACCCATTTTTCATATAGGTGTTCTAATGGAGTTTGCCAACTAGAGAGTTCTCCTTCAGGAATTTCATAAATTTCAATCCCAGCTTGACTCGCAGATTCCCATCCACCATCAGCATCTACGTTATAAAGCTCTGCTGCTTTGTTCGCCATGTTTTCACCAATAATTTCTTCTATTACAGTTTGATCTTCCTCTGAAATCTTTGACCAAGTAGCTGGATTAATGACAACAAAGATACTACTTGTATAGAAATTGCCTTTTGTAATATAGTTCGTTACATCAGCAAGTTGGAAGTTAGTAATAACCGAAGCAGGAGCGAGTGCACCATCAACAACTCCTCTTTGCATCGCTTCATACACATCCCCCATTGGCATAGAAACTGGGATTGCCCCATATGATTCTAAGATTCCATTAGCAGATGGAGAAGGAGTTCGTATTCTCAGACCTTGTAAGTCTTCAGGAGAGTGAATTGGTTTATTTACTGTTAAAAGTTGTGCTGGATCATTTTTAAATAACCACCCTATCTTTGTTCCTTCATGCTCCTCTGCGATATCAGGGAACGTCTCATGAAGTCCCCAGAAGATTCTGGTCGCATCAGTAGCATCTTCCCCCATAAAAGGCAACTCCGTTACACCAGTGAGAGGAAATCTCCCCGGGGTATATCCATGCAGGGACATCGACATGTCCGCTACCCCATTAACAACTAAATCATACTGCGCATTTGCCTCGCCTAAAGCATTAGCTGGATACAATGTTCCTGTCACTCTACCATCCGTTGCCTCTTCCATTTCTGCAATAAATGGTTCGATTAACTCTGTATGCTGAGGGTGAGGTCCTGGCATAAAAGTAGAAATGGTTAAGTTTACTACCTCACCTGATGGAGCAGGACTGTCTGATTCCCCACTTGCTTCCTCGCTTCCTGTTGACTCTGCTCCTCCACAAGCTGCTAATCCAACAAGCATTGTACTCATAACCCCAGACCATAGAAAACGCTTCCACTTTTGTTGTTTTTTCATGGTTACACCCCTTTAGAAAAATAAATACAATATTTTAATTGGTGGAGTATCCTCCACCTTTTTACTGCAACATTTTATTTACCTGTAATACGAACATCTACAACAGCTGATCTACCATCTTTAACCACTTTATAAGCTTTCCGTAAAGCTTCCTTCAGCTCCTTTGGATCTTCTACAGTTTGCGCATAAGCTCCGCCAGCCGCTTCTGCAACATTCGCTAAATCAGAAGATGGTCCAAATTTCGTATAGAACTCATCTGTTTGTTTTGCCAATCCTTCTGGATGAACCCCTAAAGCAGAGAATTTCGGAGCATTCCATTGCTCATTATTATAGATAACCGTTAAGAATGGAGCATCGTACTTTCTAGACATCCAGTGAACTGGTGTTGGATTACTAAAGACGAAACACCCGTCCCCACATAAACTAACAACCACTTTATCTGGTGAAGCTAACTTAGCACCAACAGCTGCTCCTCCATTCCAACCGAGAGAACCACCACCCATTGTAAAATACGTACCTGGTTTCGACCTAGGTAAATGGTTATTCACAGTTGAAAAATTTGTTATCGTTTCACTCATGACAATCGTATCGTCTTCAATGACTTCTCTAATGCATGATGTTAATAATTCAGGAGTAATTCTCCCTTCCTGACTTGGCTCTTCAAGTAAAGACAATTCCAATTGCTGCTCATGGTGAAATTTAGATATGTTTTTAAAACGCTTTGCAATTTTATCTTTGTTTAATTCTACCTGATTCAAAAAGGCATTTAGCTGCTGTAAAACAACATATGTGTCAGCTTTATAGAAACTCTCAGATGGAATGTACCAAAGTGGTGTTTTTTCTTTTAAAGGATCAGTATCTACAAAATAAATCTTGCAATCTTCTGCAGGCTTATTGTGTAGAGGAATCCACGGAACATCACTGTCTAGTACAAGAACTAAATCTGCTTTAGCTAACTGTTCATGCTGAACCGGTTCGTTCCATCTATACCCCACATGCAATGGATGATCTGAAGGAAAATTAAAATAACTCGGAACTGATTCTAAAACTGGAATTGCTAGCCTTTCTGACAAGGTAATTAGCTCTTCTACACTTTCATGATTACGGCCTAAGTAAGACGTTACAATTAAAGGATTTTCCGCTTTTATTAATGCATCTACTATCTCTTCAATTTTTTGTGGTGGAATTGCAGATGGTGATAATGGTCCCCATTTTGTCAGGTCAAGTGATACTTCTTCTACTTTTTCTTCCAATACTTCACGTGCGGCTATTAAATACGCTGGTCCTTTTGGATCACTTTGTGCCACTTGCATTGCTCTATGAAGCAATTGTTTTACATTTTTTCCTGTTCGAATTTCATTTGTATATTTTGCATACTCTCTTACTATTCCAGGCTGATCATACACATCTTGAATCCAATGGATGAACTCATTACGACTTCCTAGCATTTCACCATCTTGGGTAGAAGGTGAAGTGCCTGCAAAGATTAATACAGGAATTCTTCCTTTCGCAGCGTTATGTACAGCCCCTCCAAGATTTTGGGTACCACAATCAACATGAACAATGACAACTTGTGGCTTGCCAGTTATTTGTGCATACCCATGAGCTGCACTTAGTGCTACCATTTCATGTTGACAGATAATAACTTCCGGCATCCCCCTGCCTTCTTTTTGAAACCTTGCAAAGCTCTCAAGAAGAGCCGGATGGTCGCTCCCTAAATTAGCAAATATATATGAAACACCTAACTCTTGAAAAGCTTCTAACATTTGGTCTGCAGTCGTGTACACCCTTTTCTCAACAGAAACATTGCTTTTGGCATCTTGTAACTTCACTAATTATTCCCCCCAACAATTAACAACCAATTTTTATACCACTTGTAAATCCACAAATAAATAAAACGTTTTCAAATTCCGAAATAAATAAATGTAATATTCAATTTATTTGCAATAGTTGCTTTTTTTATAGTGTAGCACATGATATAGTATATGAATAATATTAAAAAAGTCTATTTTACATACTTTTTTAATATGAAAGGGGATTATTTTATGGATATTCGTCAACTTCGATACTTCATTACTGTTGTACAAGAGGGACAAATTACACTTGCAGCCAAAAAATTAAACATGGCACAACCACCTTTAAGCCAGCAACTAAAAAACATGGAGATAGAGATCGGAGCGAAGTTACTGGAAAGAAATGGACGAAAGCTTGAATTAACAGAAGCTGGGCACCTTCTCTATCAAAAAGGGCTTAAGCTACTTGCAAATTTTGATGAAACGATCACTGCAGTAAAAGAAACAGGAGAAGGATTAAGTGGTACATTGTCTATAGGTTGTGTCATGTCCTGTATTCACTACCTGCCTGATCGAATTCAACATTTTAATGAAAGTTATCCTAATGTTAAATTAAAAATTCTATCTGGTGATCCTTATCGGTTAACTGATTACATTCATGAAAGAAGTATTGAAGCTGCAATCGTTCGCTCACCAATAAACACAGAAAACTTTAATACAATTGAACTTGATGTTGACCCATTTGTTTTTATTGCACCAGCAAACTGGGATCAATTACCCTCACTGCCCCAAATTACAATGAAAGAGGTTTCTCATCTTCCTTTAATTGCTTTACATAGAGTTAATGGAGTTGGCGTATACGAAGTTGTCTTAGAAGAATTTCAAAGGCGTGGATTAGAACCTAATTATGTTTGTGAATCTCCTGATGCTACCATTCTTTTATCTATGGTTAAAGCAGGGATAGGTGGGGTATTGTTACCTAGGTCGGTATTGTTTAATTTTACGAAAGAAAACCTTAAAGTGTTTGAAATAGAAGATAGTTCTGCTGAAACAACCACATCTATCATTTGGCAAAAGGATAGATACCTTTCAAAAGCAGCTAGACGCTTCATTGAACTATTTACCGAAGATGATCTACCTACTAGTTAGGACAGAAAGAGAGTGCTTTTAGGACACCCTACAAGCACTCTGGGTAATGATTATAATTAAAACGCAAACTGACGATACTTCGTCTGCACCGACACCCACTTCATCGTCGTGAATTCATCCACAACCCACGGATTTCCAAAACGGCCTAATCCACTCGCTTTGTTTCCTCCAAATGGAATATGCGGCGCATCATTTACCGTTTGGTCGTTAATATGTGTCATCCCTGCTTCGACTTGCAATGCAAGCTCTTCTCCACGCTCCAAATCACTTGTGAAGATCGCAGAGCTTAATCCATGCTCGGTATCATTCGCAAATTCAATCGCCTGCTCATCGGACTCAGCTTTAATAATTGTCGCAATTGGCGCGAATAATTCACTTTGCGCTAGTTGACTGGAATTATCAACATTCGTAAAGACAAACGGCGTTAGCACATTGCCAATACGCTCCCCTTCTAAGGCAACCGTTGCGCCCTCGCGTTTTGCTTCCTCAATGAAGTTCAGTGCCTTCTCCATTTGTCTATCATTTACTAGAGGTCCAATGACTGTTTTCGGATCACTCGTATCTCCGTACGGGAGTGCCGCAGCTTTTTCAACAAACTTTTGAACGAATTCATCATGCTTATCTTGATGCACGATGATTCGGTTGATGATCATACATATTTGACCTTGGTGAATGAACTTCCCAAAAATCGCTGCTTCCACCGCTCGATCGACATCGGCATCAGATAAGACGATCATTGGACTGTTTCCACCAAGTTCAAGCGCAACCCGCTTTAAGTTTCTACCGGCAATTTCGCCAATATGGCGACCTACCGCTGTTGAACCCGTGAAGCTCACCAATTGATAATTGGGGTTCGTCAACATGTCATCACCAATTTCTTCAACATCTGTTTGAATCACATTTAAGACACCTTTAGGAAGGCCTGCTTCTTCATATGCTTTCGCTAAAATCGCACCACCGCTTAACCCTACTTGGATATCTGGCTTATGCACCACGCTATTACCTAGCGCAATCGCAGGAGCGATCGTTCTCATTGATAAATTCATAGGGAAGTTAAATGGCGAGATCGACGCAATCACCCCTAGTGGTACACGGTGAATATGATTTAATTTTCCTTCCACATGTCCAGGTACTTCTCGTACTTGGTTCACCTCGTCGGCATATTTAATCGCTTCTTCTAAAAATTCAAGCGTTAAATGCAACTCGACGTTCGCTTTTAACACACTTCCACCTGTTTCACGACCTATGACATTCACAATCTCATCGCGGTTGGCCTTCAAGTAGTCTGCAGCCTTATGTAAGACTTCTCTCCGCTCATCTACTGTGCTTTTCGCCCATTGTTTTTGAGCAACTTTGGCAATTTCAAATGCTTCTTCTACTTGCTTAGATGTAGCTAATTTAATAGAAGTGATTAAGGAGCCATCGTAAGGATTTGTAATATCATACGAACGTTCACTGCCTCCATCTACCCACTCACCATTAATGAAACTTTTGTTTAATTGTTCATAGTTTTGCATCTAAGCCACTCCCTTACCAATTTGTTTATGTTACCACTTAACAGCAAACGCTTACATTTATTATAGTAATATTCTAGCTTTTATAAAAGAGTGGCGTTCTTATAGATGCAACAAATGCTAGTTATTTCAAATTACAAGAACATACTCATATTCATTGTTGTAATGACTGCTTGATCTGGAATAATCGTACGTGAACACACTTTCCACTCACCATCTACGTTTCTAACTACATCGTTTCTTTGACCAAACATTTCTTCAAGGTCTGTAGTTGAGCCACGGCTTCGTTTATATAGAAAATAGCTACGCACTTTATACTCATCTTCATGATCCCCTGCTTCTACAACAACATTTGTGATAAAGTGGCGTTGCCTTGTAGCTGGATTTTCAACCCAAGCTGATTTCGTATAAAGTCTATTTACCCTTGTTCGTAGGGAGGCTTTTGTTTCTTCGTAAAAAGCTGAATCGACAGAGATATTATCAATATTTACCCCTTCTACCGTTTCACGTAAAGGCATTTTATATTTAATGTCATCTGTTAATAGTTCCAACCATTCTTTATACATGCGGTTGTCCAGAAAATAAGCTTCTTGATAAAGAAGATTCGTAATTTGATCTTTTACTTCTAGTGATACGTGAGCTTTTACTTCATTACTCATTTCGTTTCCTCCTTTACAGAAGTCTCTACAGTAAGTAACTCCAGCCAATGCTCATGCATCCTTCTTGCTAATGCATCACAATATGTTGTCGGATACGCTACACCTGGTCCAGGGAATGACTCATCTTGCTTTACGTGACTAAATCCCATTAAATAATTACTTAAATTATTATAATTTAGCTCTTTATCACGCATCATGGACGCACCACTTACTTCTACAATTCTTGCCCATGTTTCCGTATCATCTTGTTCCAACGTTCCAGTTGGACCAAACGAACCAAGATAGCCTCTGTATGCATCCGCTTTATATTCTTCAGGAGCAGCCTTATCAATCATGAACCAGCACCAAACTTCGACTTTATCAGGTCCAAGCGGTCTCCAAACGCGGAAATTCAAGTAATTATGCAAATGTCCTTCTGTTCCATGTACCGGACTCACAAATGAAAGGTTGGGATACACACCACCAACAAAGACAGTCACTCTTTCTAAAATGTCTGCTTGTTCAGGTGATAAATTACGTTGGAACATTGGCCACATTTCTTTTGGCATGCCTTGGAATTCAGTTCTAGAGCGACCTGTTTTTGAAGTAATAACATTTATGCCATGTGCATTTTTCATCACGACTTGGTGTCCATAACCAGCGTAAAGTGGATCCTCTGGGCTTATCCCCATCTCAACCGTCGATCTGTGAGTTGTTTGAACGTGATAAGGGTCCGCAGCAAAATTTTCCGCTGTTGATTTCCAGTTTGCTTTTGCTACCCAGCGTTGTGGGAGGCCAATTACTTCCATTCCCCCATCACTTCGACCTAGCATCATATCAAAATACCACTTCATTTCTCCCAAATAATCTTCTAACGATTCAGCTTCTGGATCAAGACAGCCAAAAATCATTCCTTGATAACTTTCAAGCCTAGGAACTTTCCGAAGCCCCCATTTATCTTTACACATTTCTTCGCCATATACTTTATTCCCAGCAACAATCCCAATTAATTTTCCATCTAGATTGTAGCTCCAACCATGATACGGACAAGAAAATGTTTTCTTTTTACCGCGGTCTGCTGTACATAATTGTGTACCACGATGAGTACAGGAATTTAAATAAGCCTTAATTTCACCTTTGCTATCTTTTACAAGTAAGATTGGATCATTGACCATCCATCTTGTTACATAGTTTCCTGGTTCCTTTAATTCTGTTTCATGAGCTAAAAATTGCCATGTCTTACTAAAGACTTTCTCTTTTTCAAGTTCATAAATATCAGGATCAGTAATAACCCACTGTGGTAACAAGCCTTCGTCCATTTTCTCCTTTAACTGCTGAATAAGTTTTTCATCTAGCTCTCTTTTAATCATTGAAACTTCCTCCTTGTAAAAGGTAATATAATTAAGTGCTTACAATCCACATTGTGAACTGATGATTCCTATAATGAATTTATAGGTCAAATATACCCAAGAAATAGAAGTATGTCAATATAAAATGAATTTTCTATTAATTAATGTTGCATAACAAAAACCCCTTGGACTAGCCGAGGGGCTTTGAATGATCAAACCATTGTTCAATCTATTTCACATTATATTAGATTTTATGATTTTATTTTCCCCATTTTAAGAGAAATAGCAGATGCTACACTCTTAATGGTGAATATTAATTCCTCTCTCCTCTCGCCTTCCATTTTATAGCTAGGGCCAGAAATGCCAACAGCTGCAATTACTTGATTTCTATCGTTAAAAATAGGTGCTGAAATAGCCGTGTAACCTATAAACGTTTCATCAACGTCAACGAAATACCCTTTTGCTCTAATTTCCCCAAGTCGCTCAATAAATTCTTTTTTATCTGTCAAAGTCTTTGGCGTCCTTGATTCAAGTGGATACTCTTCAAGAAGCTGTTCAACAAAACTCGTCTCCATATGCGCTAACAAAACAATTCCAAACGCTCCATTATGAAGGACACGCCTTCTTCCTACAAAGTTGTTAGGCTGCAGACCATCTTCACTATCATACCTAACTAGATATTGAATGGTATCAGATTGAGGTTGGGCAAGGATCACTGAATGACCTGTGTCTTCATGAAGCTTTACTAAATATGGGTCTGCTTCTCTCCGAATATCTAAGTTTTCAAGTACAACACCACTATATTCAAGCAAACCCGTGCCAAGTCGATAGCGGTTCGTCATTTGATTGTATTGAACTAGATAGTTGCGCTCTAACGTCCAAAGTAGTCGATATGTCGTTGTTTTCGCTAGCTTTGTTTTGCTCATAATTTCTTCTATTGTTAGTTCAGACTTTTCGTAACTGAAACAATTTAATATATGAATAGCACGCTCTACTGATTGAATTGGCTCTAAATTAAGTTCTCTCATTTTTAATCTCCAGTTTCTCTGTTCATTATTATTTTTATTTAAACACCTACCGAACAATATTTCAATTTCAAAAAACCTCCCTACTATAGAGAGTACTGAGAAAGGTCGTTTTCCCTTTGCCATACTCACTATATAATAAGAAGGTTTTTTGAGTCGTCAGGACCTAGATATATCTGGTAAGAAAGTTACAATTTCCGGGAAAATGATTAATAAAATAGTAAATGCAACCATGACAAGAACCATTGGTGTTACGCCTCGGAAAATTTTTGTGATTGGTACATTTTTTACAACACCACTAATAATATACACACTTAGTCCAAGTGGTGGAGTTAGTACACCAATGTTAAGAACCATTACCATAATAATTCCAAACCAAAGTCCATCAAAACCAAGTTGCGTAACCATTGGATAAACAATTGGAAGTGTTAAAACCATAATTGCAATCCCTTCCATGAACATACCCAAGATTAAATAAACTAGTAATATTAACAGTAAGATTACATAAGGTGATACATCAGCTGAGCCTACCATCGATGTTAATTTCATTGGAATCTGACTAAGAGCTAAAAAGCGCCCAAAGATACTTGCACCAATTAAAATTAAGAAAATCATCACAGATAAGCGGATTGTATCATCTAAAGAAGATTTTAACTTATCCCATGTTAATTTTTTTGTGAATAGGGTGACTAAAAACGCTCCAATCGCCCCAATTCCACCTGCTTCCGTTGGAGTAAACACCCCAAAATAGATCCCACCAATACTGACCATAAAAATAATTAAAAACGGCCATACCGTTGAAAGCGAACGCAATTTTTCATTGAAAGATGATGATTCTAAAGATCTCGGAGCTAACTCTGGCTTTAAGCGCACTTGAATATTAATTGTAATCATAAAGATTATTGCTAATAATAGACCGGGAACAATCCCACCAATTAATAAAGGACCTATTGGAACTTGAGTAAGAGCCCCATACAAGATCAAAATAACACTAGGAGGAATTAATATTCCTAATGTTCCACCAGCAGCAACAGCTGCCGTTGACATCGACGGTAAATACTTATATTTATTCATTTCAGGTATCGCAATTCTTGCCATCGTTGCCGTTGTTGCATTTGTTGAACCCGAAATAGCGGCGAAAATGGAACTTGCTCCAATAGTTGCAATGGCCAAACCGCCTCTAGTATGACCTAACCATTTATCAACAGCTTTGAAAAGATCTTGACCCAAACCCGTATTTGACATAAACATCCCCATCAAAATGAATAAGGGAATTACACTTAAGCTATAAGCGTTTGCCGTTCCAAATGCAGCCGTACCCAACTGTGCCAACCCAACGCTCCAATCCGTTAGCAAAGACACCCCTAGAAACCCTACTAGAAATAATGAAAGTCCTACGGATACATTCAAAAGAATAAGAACTAATAATAAAGCTATACCTAACATACCAATCATTTCAGGACTCATTCTTTTGCACCACCTTACGAATAGATTGCCAGATATTGAGTACAATTGTTAGAGCGTAAAACAAAACCCCAATAGCAGCTAATATAGCAAAGAACTTCATTGGAATCCCTAAATCTCCACTTGTCTGTGCTCCAAATCTTTGAGCATAGGCAAATAACTGCCATGATGTTGTACCTAGTAAAGCAAGCATAATAACAGACGTAACAACATTAATTGATTCACGAATTTTCACAGGTAATTTGCTAGTTAAGAAATCAATAGAAATGTGCTCTTTCTTTAATTGAGTCCTTCCCAAACTTAAGAAAATAACAATGACCATTGCCAAACCAGTTAATTCATACGTACCTGTTATTGGTTTGTAAAAAAAATACCGTCCAATAACATCTCCCGTAGTAAGAAACATCATTAGAAAGAGGACGAGCATCGACACTCGATGTGTAGCATTATTAAGAGAATGAACAAATTTCTCAAATTTCGTCGTTTGTTCTTGCAAAGAGGATTTGTTGGGATACTCAGATCCCAACATTTCCTTTTGAACTTCCTTTGCGTTCGAGCTCATAAAATCACCTCAGTAGGAATAGCTTGCTATTAATTTTCTTCCATTAAACGTAAAGCTTCATCTAAAATCGCTTGACCGTCAATTCCTTTAGATTCCATGTTTGCAAGCCACTCATCTGTTACTACTTGCGCAGCTTCTTTGAATCTATCAAGTTCTGCATCGTCTAACTCTAAGAATTCAATACCTTCTTCCTCTGCCTTAGCTCTTGCTTTTTCTTCTTGAGCATCAAACGCTTCTCCTGCAGTACGAGCCATCGGTTCACCCATTAACTCTTCAATAATCGTTTGGTCATCAGAAGGTATACGGTCCCAACTATTCTTATTCATCGCTGTGTAGAATAAACCAGTACTAAAGTTACCAATTGTTACATAATCAACAACATCAAATAAATTGAAATCTGCTAAAGCTGCTACCGGTAAAATCCCTCCATCAATAACCCCACGCTGCATAGAATCATAAATTTCTGGAGCAGGCATAGATACTGGAGTTGCCCCCCATGATTCGATCATCTTACCTCCCTCAACTGATGGAGTTCTTAATCTAAGACCACGTAAATCTTCTAAACTAGTTACTTGTTTACCAGAAGTAACAATTGCGTAAGGGTCTGCTGCATGAACCCACATTAATTTTACATCATCATATTCTGCTTGAATTTCAGGAAATTGATCATATAGTTTTTGAGCAATGACACTTAACTTTGCTCCATCTCCATTTGCTAAGAACGGTAATAACATAACTGAGTGTACTTCAAATTTACCTGCATTGTATCCTTGTAACCCCCAACCGGAATCCATAATACCGGTTACGATATTGTCATATGTTTCAGCTGGTGTTCCTAATGCTCCACCAGGGTAGATTTGAAAATTAATACGTCCGTCTGTTGCTGCTGCTACTTCTTCACCAAATGGTCTCATTGCCATTGAATCTTGAACATGCTCAGTAGAGTTCATATGTCCCATACTAAATGTAATCGATTCACCGGACTGACTAGTTTCTGAATCTGAACTATCAGCATCATTGGTTGAGTCAGTTGAACTATCACTAGAACCACATGCTGAAATTAATAGCAAGAATGCGATCATTAAACTAAAAAAAGAGAATCTCTTTGTAAACCTTTTCATAAAAATCTACCCCCAAATTAGTTTTTTAAGATACAATTAAGCAACTCCCCATTTTAACCGCTTACATAAATAACTTTATAAATTCCCTCCTTTATTAAAATAAATCTACTATATATTTTTAATTACTTAATAAAATATTTGTTATTTACTTGTTGTTAGTTTCATTGTAAAGCCCTTTCAAAAACAGAACAACTAGTCTGTTCTGTTATGAGCAACGAATTTATTTTTTTTTTGAAATAAAAGAACTATTTCATAATATCAAATAATTCTCTCAATACTTCTTTGTTCTGCTAATTAATTCCTCTATGTACTATCGTTTGTCGTAATTTGTTAAATATTAATAACCCCTAAGCTGATTGACTTAGGGGTTACTAGTTTAGGAATTACATAAACTCCACCATCATCTTATTAAACTGTTCTTCATCTAACTGCAAGTTTTCATGTGCAAGTGGTTTTTCCGAATAACTAGTAAGCATTTCTTGATACGAAGGTTGTTGTTTGTTTTGATAGATTAAACCTGTAACAAGACCGTTATGTTCCATTAATGTTTGCATTGCCTGCATCCGATTTTCTTCATTATAGTCTGGAACATCTGCTAATTTTGTAATATTCGTCTTAAACCAATCGTACGTATTAACTTTATTAAACGTGACACAAGGACTAAATACATTAATAAGTGAGAATCCTTTATGTTCAATCCCTTTCTCAATTAACGCTGTTAATTCCTTCAAGTCACTTGAGAAACTTTGTGCTACAAATGTTGCACCAGCTGTTAATGCCATTTCCATCACATTTAATGAAGATTCTACAGATCCCGTTGGAGTACTTTTTGTTTTAAAACCCACATCACTTCGTGGTGACGTTTGCCCTTTTGTTAACCCATAAATTTGGTTATCCATGACGATATAGGTAATATCAATGTTTCGCCTGATTGCATGAACCGTATGTCCTATTCCGATTGCAAATCCATCACCATCTCCACCAGATGCGATTACAGTCAAATCTTTATTTGCCATCTTTACTCCTTGAGCGATTGGCAGCGCACGCCCATGAATTCCATGCAAACCATAGGAATTAATATAACCTGAAATACGACCAGAACAGCCTATACCTGATACAACAGCAAGATTATCTGGTTCAACTCCAACATTTGCAGCAGCACGCTGTATCGCAGCTTGAACAGAAAAATCTCCACATCCTGGGCACCAGTTCGGCTTCACTTTATTACGAAAGTCTTTAAATGTAGCCATTTTATGCCAACTCCTTACTTTTTTGAATAAGTGTAGAACATAATTCATGAATTTCCGTTGGCAAAAATGGGTTTCCATCATACTTAAGAACACTTTCGATGTTACTACCACCAACATTCATTTTTATAATATTTGCTAACTGTGCTGTCGCATTATTCTCCACAACTACGACTTTTTTTGCCTTAGCCATAAGCGACTTTAATGAATCAACTGGAAATGGATGCAGCAGGCGGATTTGAGCGTGATTGACTTTAATTCCGTCCGCTTCAAGTCTAGGCATCGCTTCTTCAATTGTCCCTCGAGTCGAATTCACCCCAACAATTAATAAATCAGCTTCCTCATGATCTGCATGAACATGAACGGGGTCGTTAAAGCGATTACATAAACCAGAAAGCTTTCTCAGTCGTTTATCCATTTGCTTCTTTCTATTTACGGGAATTTCAGATGGTTTACCTGTTTCATCATGTTCCACCCCGGTTACATGATGAATTCCATTTTTCATTCCTGGGATCACGCGACTCGATACACCACTATCCGTTAGTTCATAACGTTTATAATAAGCTCCATCCACCCGTTCTGGTAATTGAGCATTTATATCTAACATTCCACGTCGAATTTCAACTTTTGAAAAATCTAGTGGTTCAACTGTTTGCTTTCCAAGTGAAAGAGCTAAATCAGTCACTATAATGACAGGACATTGATATTCTTCCGCTAAGTTAAACGCTTCAACGGTGTCATAAAATGCCTCCTCTACTGTACTTGGTGCCATAACAATTTTAGGGATGTCTCCATGAGTGCTATAAATCATAGCCATAAGATCAGATTGCTCTTGTTTTGTAGGCAATCCCGTGCTAGGTCCTCCGCGCTGTGTATCTATGACAACAAGAGGAGTTTCGGTCATACCTGATAAACCAATGGCTTCTGCCATTAATGACAACCCAGGACCTGCAGAGGCTGTGAATGAACGGACACCTGCATAATTTGCCCCAATTGCCATCGTGCATGCCGCAATTTCATCCTCAGTTTGAATGACTGCTCCGCCGAGTTCAGGAAGTTTTTCGATCATATACTCCATAATTTCCGATGCTGGTGTAATCGGGTAGGCAGCCATGAACCGACTTCCTGCTGCTACAGCTCCCATGCCAATTGCATCATTTCCAATCATGAACATTCTCTGTTTTCCATCTGCTTGAGCTAAAGTAAGAACAGAGTTTTCAATATTAGGATCATTTTTCAAATAATCGGCTCCTGCATAAATTGCTTTCATATTATTCTCTACGATTTTTTCTCCTTTCTTCATAAAGATATCCTCTACAACAACTCTGAACGTTTCAGGAGAAAGATTTAAAATCGTACTCGTTGCCCCTACTGCAACCATGTTTTTCATTAAAGAAGTTCCTAACTCGGAGGCTATATCTGTAAATGGTACAACACACAAGTTTGCCTTGCATCCATCAGGTATAGTTGGATTGAACTTAGCATCAGCTAAAATCAAACCCTCTTCCTTCAATTCATGAAAATTTACATCAATTGTTTCTTGATCAAAAGCGACGAGAATGTTTAAATCATCTGAAATTGAATTAAGTGGTTTTGTACTAACTCGAATCTTATTATTTGTATGACCACCTTTGATTCGCGAAGAGAAATGACGGTATCCATACAAATAGTACCCAAGGCGATTTAGGGCTGTTGCAAAAATTTCACCAGTACTTTCAATCCCCTCTCCTTGTTGCCCTCCTACTTTCCATGATAATTGCTCTCTCATATGTTTCACTCCCCCTAAAGGTTTCTCATCTGATATAAAGCGTTTTCAACAAGTTGCTTTTCTATTAATCATATTTCATAGGATCACCATCAAATGGTTCATCTGCTATTTTAATAGATTCTGTTGGACAACCATCATGAGCATCTTCCATACCTTCCATTAAATCCTCTTGGACATAGGTTGTTCCTTGATTATTATCTAATAAAACAAAAGCAATTCCTTCATCGTCATAGTCATAAATATCAGGCGCTGCAGCACCGCACGCTCCACATGCAATGCAAGTATCTTTGTCTACAATCGTATATTTTGCCATTATTAGCCTCTCCCTTCTAAAAGATGATAGGTTTTTTATTATTTATTTGTACCCATCATAAAGTAGCTTTAGTTACTATACAAGACCACCGTTCTTTTATATGTAACAAACACTAATTATTCTAATTATTCTAATATTTAATTTAAGAAGGCTTATTTCTTATAGATTCAGAATATATGTCGGTGTATAGTAGAAATAAAAAAGCTAAATGTAAATCTTTAGATACTTGTACTTGTTAATAGGAGGAGCTCAAATGATTACGAATATATCGCTAATTGGACTTGGAGGAATTGGTGCCGCCTATGCTAGTAAATTGCATGATATGGCACCTGAAGATATAAAAGTCATTGCAAGTAAGGAACGAATAAAGCGATATCAAGCCGAAGGGATTTCAATTAATGGAATGCGCTATGACTTTCAATACATACAACCAGAAGTGGTCGTAGAACCAGCTGACCTTGTATTAATTGCTGTCAAATATGAAGGACTTGATCAAGCGATAAAGGATTTACGACATCATATTGGACCAGACACCATCATCATGTCACTTTTGAATGGTATTACGAGCGAAGAAATATTAGAAAGTATCTATCCAAATAACCCGGTTCTTCCAGCTATGTGTGTAGCGATTGATGCCATACGTGAAGGAACGTCGGTTACCTTTTCAAATATTGGCAGAATATGTTTTGGTGAAAACAATAACCTGACTTTGTCTTCAAATGTAAAAAAAGTGAAGCAATTGTTCGATCGAGCAAGTATTCCTTATGAGATTCCAGAAGATATGCTTCATACAATGTGGTGGAAGTTTATGATAAATGTAGGAATCAATCAAACTTCGGCCGTATTGAAGGCCCCGTACAAAGTCTTTCAAGAAATACCTGAAGCTCATGCTTTTATGAAGTCAGCGATGATAGAAGTGATGGAATTAGCTAAAGCGAAAGGGATCAACTTAACCGAAAGTGACTTTCTTAAGTTTGATAATATCTTAAAAGAAGGGTTATCACCTGAAGGAAAGACGTCCATGCTGCAAGATGTAGAGGCCGGCCGAAAAACGGAGGTAGAATATTTATCAGGTACCGTTTGTAGATTAGGTAAAGAACATCATATTCCAACACCCGTAAATGATATGCTTTTTAATATGATACGAGTGTTAGAAAAAACGTATTAACTTTACCACCTTGGAACCACCTACTAATAATAAACCGAACAGGTACAGGAACATCAAAAGAATTCTCCGTACATTACTTCTTCAAATTCAACGTATTTATTTATGCCTTTTGTTATTGGATGGGCAGGATCAACGACCCACAATACTGTCCTTCCATAAGAGCAACGCCGCCTAACCGAGTTAGAAGTTTGTAATACATAAAATGAAAAAAAATCCTTCCTACACTTACTCCGTAGTGTGGAAAGATTTTAACTACATAGGTATTATATCCTCTCTAACCAACCGTTGCTTCCAGCGCAATTATGGTTTACCTCCTTTTTATTCCACCTTTAGCCATATAGGTTTGAATAAAGTTATCGGGGTGCTAAAATGATATTGGCGGGATCACAACATCGTTATCTTCAGGTTCAGGTTCAGCATTGTTATTAGCTGTCTCTCCAAATAATAAAATAAAAAATAGGATAGCCAATATAGCTAAAGTGAAATTCTCCTCTGTAGCTGTAAAATCCATAAACTCACTCCCTTGTTTTCCGCTTTATTACTTCCATAACTTCAGATAACGTTAAATCAGGATGACTATCTATAAAAGCAGCTAGATCGTTTACATTTTTATTTGGATTTTCTTGAATATTAATTCTTCCCCTTAAACCAACATAGTATGTCCCGTCATGCTCTAAAACCACATTATGGAAGCTTAACTTTTTCTTCAATATTAAAGCCATAATCAATAGTTCCCGTTCTCTTCCGTTTAAGCCATTGAAAGGATTATTCAGCATGATATAACCTTCCTTTCCTATCACCATACTATATGTCAATTAAGATAGAAGGGTGTTAAATAAATGAACTGTCTTTTCAAAGAATGTGTGTTTAGATATTCTCTCCTTAGACCACGCCATACGAGATGAAATAATTGTCAAATTAACCATGTTATCACCATATACTTACATAAATATTCAACGAATGAGGGTGGTCGCACTGAAGATTATAATCGCTAAAAAGGGAGAAAGATTACGAAACCTGGCCCGTTATCATAACATTGATTTGAACAAACTTATCGTCCATAATCCACATCTCCCTCATCCAGATAAAGATATTTCCGGTCAAAAAGTAAAAATCCCCTCACCTCCGAAACATATAACGTTCAAGAAAAACCGTCAAATGACAAATGACAATGAAGAAATTGTTCCACCTTATGAAGATTGCCCTCCTAGTCCAGAAATAGATTTTTCAGATCACTGGTTCCCTCTAACTTCTTTAGAAGAGATGGAACAAACAAACTACGATGTTATTATCGTTGGAAGCGGAGCAGGGGGAGGAGCTACACTTTGGAGATTAAGTGAACAGTGGCGAAATCAAGGGAAACGAATTGCGGTTTTAGAGAAAGGTGATTTACTCGTACCGACTCACGTAGCTAATTTACCAACCGCTAAAACTGCAGGAAAATTTCTGCGAAACCCCGCATTCAACATTAGACGAGAAAAGGAATGGCCTGAATTTCCAGGAGCCAAACAACTTTTCGGTTTAGGAGGCCAAACGTTGCTTTGGGGAGGCATGAGCCCCCGTTTTCATAGTAGTGATTTTAAAGGATGGCCGCTAACACTTGATGATCTCATTGAATACTACAACATTGCTGAACAAGTCATGAAGGTCACTACAGCATACACGAATGGTTCTAACCTTCAAGAAACTCTCTTAAAAAGATTGAGGGAGAGCGGTTATCATGATGCAACAAACATTCCTCGAACGTTTGACTTAAACGCTAGCTATTATGGACAAATACATTCAAATGTCTTTTTTAGTTCCCTCGAATTTATGGCTTGGGCACTTAACTGGAATGGGGTTGATTTTGCTGTTAAAGCAAATGTGGTGAAGCTTTTACATGAACATAACAAAGTAACTGGAGTACAGGTGATGACCCCGAACCGAAAATCATATACAATTCACGGTAAAATCGTGGTGGTTTCTGCTAGTACGTTTGAAACGCCTCGCCTATTGCTTCATTCTGGCATTCCCGGAGATGCGATCGGTAGATATTTAATTAGCCATTCTTTTATTTCTTCTTCTACTCTTGTCTTACGTGAGGAATTTGAAGAGGTATTAGGGCTCGCGAATATTCTACTTCCAAGTACTGATAAGCGGCCATACCAAATAGCAGTTACAGGACCTCATCCTTATGAATTTTATGCCTATGAAACGAAGCCCTTGATGAAAGAACTGGAAATTAACCTTTTGGGATTCGGAATTGTTGAGCCTAACCGTGATAACCGTGTCGTCCTAGATGCGGCTAACTTGGATTGGTATGGGGTTCCAAAACTGAATGTTCATTTTTCTTATAGCGAACAAGATCTAGCCATTATTCAACAGCTGTCGGGTGATATGTTTAAAGTTATTGATAGTATGCAATTAAATATCGAAACGAATCCATGTCTGCTTCCTCCAGGGATCGATTTTCATGCTGCTGGCACTTGCCGGATGGGGGATGATCCAGCTACATCTGTGACAAATGAGTTTGGTCAAGTGCACGGCATAACAAATCTGTTTGTCGCTGATAACAGTATCTTACCTTTTATGGGAGGGGCAAATCCTACACTAACGACCGTAGCCGTAGCTATGCGAACTGCTGATTATATTATAAAAAATGAGAATGTATAAAAAATTTGTATTAGAATAGATGATTGTACCTAAAGATTCTACAAAAGAATGAAAATAGGATGACAAAGTAAGGGCTTTTGTCATCCTATTTAAATTTTAATCTATATCTTCAAGAGGCTCTGCATGCCCAAAAGTTGGTGTTGGTCCATGCGGTGATGCAGCCCACTTCACTGCATTCGCAATTACTCTTATAATCTCTTTATTGTGATAAGTTGGGTATCTTTCATCTCCGGGCTGAAAGTAAAAGACTTTTCCTTGCCTGCGATGATAGGCACAGCCGCTTCGAAACACCTCTCCCCCCTCGAACCAGCTAATAAATATTAGTTGTTCAGGAGAGGGAATATCAAAAAATTCTCCGTACATTTCTTCTTCTTCAAGCTCAATGTATTCCCCAATACCCTCTGCTATCGGATGAGCTGGATCAACGACCCATAACCTTGACGTTTCATCTGCTATTCTCCATTTTAGGTTACAGGTTGTGCCCATTAACTTAATAAATATTTTAGAAAAATGTCCTGAATGTAACACGATCAACCCCATACCATTAAGTACTCTTTGATACACACGCTCGACAATTTCATCAGCTACTTCTTCGTGAGCTACGTGCCCCCACCAGATGAGTACATCCGTTTGATCCAATACTTTTTTCGTCAAACCATGCTCAGGTTGCTCAAGTGTAGCTGTTCGAATGTTGAATCCGTATGGCTCCAAGCCTTGAGCAATCGTCCGATGCATTCCTTCAGGGTAAATTTCTGCTACCTCTGGGGTGGTCTGTTCATGAATAAATTCATTCCAAATCGTCACATTGACCTCTTTCATTTCGAACGTTTTTGATCCAATAGTTATTTTGATCATATCGTCCTCCTCAATTATCAGTTACATGTTCGGCTCACTTCCCCCCACTTGCACACCATATCTAACTATATGAACTCGCCCTCAAAAAAATCAAAGATTGTTTATAAAATTTAGAAGTAATAATTGGTATTGGGACAATACACCATTATTACGTAATAAGTGAACTAAGAACAATTATAGTAGAAATAATTAGGAATAATTATCAAGTTCTAGTTGCAGGCACATATACTTATACAAAAGATGAGAAATCGAGGTGATACCATTGAAGATATTCACCGCAAAAATGGGAACAACACTGCGGAAATTGGCTCATAATCATAACATCGATTTGAATCAACTTAGGGTTCATAACCCACATATTGCACATCCAGATGAAAACATTGCCGGGCAGAAAATAAAAGTACCAACTTCTCCTAAACCAGTTACTCTAAAAAGAAGCCGTCAAATAACGGATGACAATGACGAAATCGTTCCAACATATGAAGACTGCCCTCCTGCCCCAGTTGTAGAGTATTTAGATCAGTGGTTCCCTCTCACCCCTTTAGAAGAAATGGAAAAGATCGAGTATGATGCAATCATTGTTGGAACTGGTGCAGGAGGAGGCGCCGCTCTTTGGAGATTGTGTGAACAATGGCGCGAACAAGGGAAACGAATTGCTGTCTTGGAAAAAGGTGGTTTACTTATCCCAACACATGTTGCTAATTTACCGACAGCTAGCGCCGCTAGAAAATTTCTACAAAACCCGGCATTTAATATTCGAAGTGGAGAGCAATGGCCTGAATTCCCTGGAGCCAAGCAACTTTATGGCCTTGGAGGTCAAACGCTTCTTTGGGGAGCCGTGAGCCCCCGTTTTCATCCAAGTGATTTTAACGAATGGCCGATCAGCTATGATGACCTAATTGAATATTACAACATTGCTGAAGAAGTAATGAAGGTGACTACGGCGTTTGTAAAGGACTCTAATCTTCACCAAACGCTTTTACAAAGATTAAGAGATAGCGGCTACCATGATGCGAAAACTTTACCTCGTGCGTTTGATTTAGACGCTAGCTATTATGGACAAATTCGTTCCAATGTCTTATTTAGTTCTCTTGAGTTTATCGCTTGGGCCTTAAACTGGAATGGAGTTGATTTTGCCGTCAATGCGAATGTTGTTAAGATTCTACATGAAAGCGGCAAAGCAACAGGAGTTAACGTGATGACCCCTGATAAAAAATGTTATACACTACACGGGAAAAACGTGATCGTATCTGGGAGTACGTTTGAATCCCCTCGCCTCTTGCTTCATTCTGACATACCTGGAGAAGCAATTGGGAGATATTTAATTAGTCATTCCTTTACTAATGCTAGAGGTTATATCTCACGAGAGGAATTTGAAGAAGTGTTGGGTATTACAAACATTCAGCTTCCAAGTACGGACATTCGGCCATATCAACTATCTGTTCAGGGACCGTTTCCTTATGAATTTTATTCCTATCAAACGAAGCCATTAATGGAAGAACTAGAAATCGGCCTTTGGGGTTTTGGCATTGTTGAGCCAAGGCCGGATAATCGAGTCGTTCTTGATCCAACTGACTTAGATTCGTACGGGGTTCCAAAACTAAATGTTCATTTCTCTTATAGCGAACAAGACTTGGTTATTATTCAACAAATGGTAGATGACATGATTCAAGTCATGGATAGTATACAATTGAATAACATCACTCTCCCATGTCTTCATCCTCCAGGGTTTGATTATCATGCTGCGGGCACTTGCCGGATGGGGAATGATCCAGCTACATCGGTTACGAATGAATTCGGTCAAGTCCATGGCGTGTCTGGCTTGTTTGTTGCTGACAACAGCGTTCAGCCGTTTATGGGAGGAGCGAATCCAACGTTAACGACTATAGCCGTGGCCATGCGTACTGCTGATTATATTGTAGGAAAAGAGGAGGAATAACCGGCTAATATTAGCGGGGAAACAATGGAGCTCATGAAAAAGTCTTTTCTTTTTTTTAGACAAAACGTCGTTATCGTATGATAAACGACGTTTTTTGTTATTTATTCAACGGTTAAAAACATCTCATATGAATAAAATCCTTTTTCTAAAAAATACTACTACTAAATATTGAATTAGAGGGTAATTTATGAAGAAATCTATTAACATTTCTCAAAGCTTATCGGAAAACCAAAAAAAAATCGAAGCAACTCTTTCCAATTGTCATGATTTACGTATTTATTCATGGCAGTATGGTCCAGAGCTTAAATATCGCGCTTTCTCTGTTTATCTTGAATCACTTGTTCAAAATAAACAAACAAATTATATGAAAGCGTCCATGCAAGATTTAGTCACACACGAAGTAGGTCCAGCAACTGACATGACTGTTGAAGATGTCATAAATTTTTTTGAACATCACGGTGTTTCTGACCAAAATGCGCTTCTAGTTGAAAATTTTGATAATGCTGTGACAAAAATTATGAGCGGACACATTGTAATCTTTTTTGACCAATGGGAAAAAGCATTAGCCTATAATGATTTAAGTGTTAATAAACGACAAGTAACTGAACCAGCGACTGAATCGGTCGTTAAAGGACCTCGCGAAAGTACAATTGAACAGTTAGATATAAATATTGGGTTATTACGCGTTCGCTTACAAAATCCTCGCTTTAAAATTGAGAAATTGAAAACAGGAGGAGAAACGCAAACCGAGATTGCATTTGGCTATCTTGAGGGAAAAGTAGATCAAGAAACACTAAGTGAGTTCAAAAGGCGAATAAATTATGTCAAGGAATCGGAAATTTTAGAAACGGGGTACATTGAACAGCTGATCGAAGACTCTAAAGCTTCTCCTTTTCCACAATATCGTTATACAGAACGGCCAGATGTTGCTATTGCAGCCATATTACAAGGGAAAATTGTCGTTCTCGTTCAAGGAACAGGATCAATCTTAATTTGTCCGGGCCTTTTTACTGAGTTCTTTCAAGCAAGTGAAGATTATTATCAACGCTCGATATTTTCATCTCTCGTACGTTTGATAAGAATCATATCTTTTTATATTGCGTTTACATTACCTAGCTTATATATTGCCTTGACTACGTTTCATAGTGAATTAATTCCAACCAATCTCTTAATGTCAATTATTGATACTCGTGAAGGTCTGCCATTACCTGCCTTTTTAGAAGCCGTTATCATGGTGTTTTTTTTCGAGCTGCTTCGAGAAGCTGGTATTCGCTTGCCACAGCCAATTGGATCAGCGATTAGCATCGTTGGAGCGTTGATTATTGGTGATGCTGCCATATCAGCCCATATTACCTCTCCGTTGATGGTCATAGTAGTAGCACTTACCGGTATTGCTTCTTTTGCAATTCCACAATATGACATTGCGATTGCCATTCGGATTCTCCAACTGCCAATGATGATCTTCGCTGCAACTTTAGGTGGGTTTGGCATCATGATTTTTTTGCTGATCATCTTTTTACATTTAACAAATTTACGATCATTAGGGCAACCATATTTAAGTCCATTAGCTCCACTCAAGCCGAAGCAACTTATAGATGTTTTCATGCGGAAACCACAGAAATGGATGGAATCCTCAAACCAAAATCCGAAAAGAAAGCTTGATTAACTATGAATGTTACAACTAGTAAATTTTTTCGTATAAAAATAGTCATCGCAGTAAGTTTTCTCATTTTTTTATCAGGGTGTTGGAACAGTATGGAATTGACTGATCTAGCCTACGTGATGGGGCTAAGTATTGATCAAACGAAAGAAGGAGAGATTGAATTAACAACACATATGTATTCACCTACACCAACGATCGGAGCTCAAGGTGGTGGTGTCACTACTGAGGGCGAGTACTTCTCAGTTAAAACGACAGACGACAGCGTCTTTGAAGCAATCCGAGATATTCCTCTTCATGTTGGTCGAAAAGCTCAATGGAGCCATATGCGGGTTATCCTTATCGGAGAAGAGTTTGCTAGAGAACATGACATATCAGATGTTCTTGATTTTTTCTATCGTGACCATGAACCTCGCTTCAAAACGTATGTCGTTATTACACAAGGAAGGGCTAGTGAATATTGGGGGATTAAACCTTTTATTGAGAGAACAACAGCACAACAAATACGAATGATACAAGAAAGTGGCACCGCCTTTTCAGCGAAAGCAAGAGAAACGAGAATGCTTGATTTAGCTTTGCAACTAAATTACCCGGTGAAAATAGCAACGGTTCCCTATATCGAACGAAGTGATCAAACTCCAGAAAGTGTCGTAAATACTGGTTTGGCTATTCTTCCTAATGGAAAGATGATCGATCGTCTCTCAACGGCTGATGTTCATAATCTGCTTATATTAACAGATGAATATCTCAGTGGAACGATCGAATATCCTTGTGAAGGTGAAGAATATAAGCAGAAAAATAGAAAGGATTCTCTTGAAGTTACCCGACTAAAAACAAAGGTTTCTTCCAATTTTTCTAAGACCCCACCTACCATTCATTTTTCAACAAAGGTACAGGGACATCTCGGTGAGTTACAATGCTGGACGATGGCAACTGATGAAGAGAGACAGGAGCTTCAAGTGCATATTGAAAACTCAATAAAAACACAATTAGGAGCTTTTATTAAATACCTACAGGATGAAAAACTCGATGTAATCGGAATTGGAAATATCCTTTATAGAAAAGACCCGAAACAATGGAAACAGCATGAAGATAATTGGGAGCAAATCTTTTCTGAAATCAATTTCGAAATTGATGTTGAAGTCAACATTATTAGCACAGGTATGACAACTGGCGATGACCTAACGGAGGAATAATTATGCTTGAGAAAATCATCTTACTCGTTATTTTATACATGAGCGTACTTTTCTATGATGGGGCTGAATTAATTAGAAACAAGCAGATTCGCACCGTTTATGGAATAGCAATGGTACCTGTCTTGTATCATAGTGTTATTTACGTGTTTGATCTACCTTGGCCAACCCTTTATACGTTTGTAGATTTCATCTTTCATGAACCAGGTCAACAAATTGTAAAATCACTAGAAGTCGATTTTATTATGTTTCTTGTGACCATTAGGGGGATGGGATGAGACAAATAGAGACGATAAGTTCTTGGCAGCTAGCAAGTCTATTTCTCGCTTATATGACCGGTTCTGCAATTATTAATATCCCAACCCCTATGGTTGAAGCTGCTGCAAATGGGGCGTGGCTATCACTTTTAATAGCGAATGCTCTTGGCATGGTGCTACTAGCCTGTGTTTTCTACATCGATCAACAGGCCCCTGGACATTCCTTTATCGATTATAGTGAAAAAGTCTTAGGAAAGTGGATTACCTTATGTATTGCCATACCACTCATCATTTTGCTTATTTTAATTATTGCTTTTATTATCATTGATATTGGAGGTTTTTTTGCAAATGCCTTAATGAGAGAAACACCTACCTATGTGTTCCATACTCTTATTTTGCTAGTGGCTGCTATGACGGCAAGAAGTGGAATTGAACCAATGGCGAGAATGTTCGTGTGGCTTTTAATCATCATGGTTGTTTTATCATTGGGTGTGTTAGCATTAGTTTTTCGTGAATATCGAGTCGAGCACCTTCTTCCGGTCATGCCTGATGGGATAATGCCCATTCTTCTTGGAAGCTACCGTGCTTTTAGCTTTCCCTATTCGGAGCTTATTCTTTTTTCTTTGTTGCTTCCCTTCCTAAACAAAGGAGACAGAAAGCCTTTTAAAAAAATCATGTTTTTCACTCTAATCGTACATGGGCTTTTGATGATAATTCCTATTGTTCTTGTCACAATGGCATATGGTCCAATTGCTGGAAAAGTCCAATATTCTATTTTTAACCTTTCTCGATTGGTTAATATTAGAGATGCTATTGAACGAATCGAATCCGGAATCGGCCTCGTCTTAATCGTCGGCTCTTATATGAAAACAAGCATTATGCTGTTTATTCTTAAAGAATTTTTATCCAATGTTTTGAAATTACAGGATAAACAGATAATCATCTTTCCTATTTCCTTTCTCATTTTGTTACTTTCGCTGACGATCTTTGATCACGAAACAGAATTTGTGGATGCTGTATTTGTAACGTGGCCGTTATTTATGATTACAATTGTCGTTCTCCCTTTCCTATTTGTCACATTTGTAGCTCTTTTTAAAAGAAACGGACTCGATAAATCAGAATCCCAATAATTGGTATATAGGTAAATATTTAAGAAGCTACTGAAAAGAACAAACTCCTTTTCAGTAGCTTCTTGTGTTTCTATAGATTAAGAATGAGAATTCGTTACATAAACATTACATTTTGATATGATAGTTGGCTTGTCTCTCTTACTTGTTTTTAAGTTAAGCTCCCTACACATGATTAGCGTATTAAATGTAAAAGTTCATTTATGAACCCAATTGATTTTCTTTCTTCATTTTCTGTTTCAAAAAAGTTACAAGAGTTATTATAAGAATTGGGAATACACCAACAATCGTTATTAATAAAGGCCATACCGTCCCTACGGTCTCTACAAACTCCAATTCATGATTATATAAAGTGACAGAGAAAAGAAAAGTCAGAAGTGCAACTGGGAAAATTAAGATCCTGTCATCTTTAAGATTAAACAGTTGCGAAATGATGAAATTAATGACAAATAACACTATTGTTGCTTTCATATATGAACCGATAATCCAACTCATAGCAACGACTGCTTCAATTCTTGTTAAAACATCTTGAATATCAATTAAGGTAGCTATATAAAACAAAGCATATTTTATATCTACACCAGAAGGCCCTAATACCATAATTGATACAAGAATAGCAACCAACAATAAAAACCCATTAAAGAACATTGCTATAAACATCTTTTTTTCTAACTTTCCATCATTTTTATTTTTGGCAAACGGGAGCAGAAATGCAAAAAGAATCACTTCTGCATAGGGAAAGCCCAAGGCTAAATAAGTCCCGTGAAATACGGGTTTCCACCCATCCGGAAGCAATGGCAGTAGGTATTCAGGATGAAGCAATGGAATGATTAACAGTACAAAAATAAAAAATACCGCTAATACAAAAAGGATAAGCATTGTAAACATTCTACCTATCACTTCGATTCCTTCATATACTGTTGTGGCAGCTACAATAATCATAAATAGATGAAATATTTCCACCGGTGTCGATCTCATCATTGTATTATGTAAAAAAAAACCGACATCAAGTAAGATGTTTGAAAGCATTAAAATGAGCATAAGAACAAAAGGAATCATAAAAAGAACCATGCCCCATTTCCCAAAAATCTTTTGAGAGTAATCCATAAGTATTTTCCCCGCGTATTGACGATTTAAAAAAAGAATACAACATAAAAGGAGAAGACCTATTCCAAAGGCGATCAATAAAGATAGCCATGCGGCATTACCAGAACTAGCAATTAACGGCGATGGAATGTTCACAATAGCAGATCCCAGCAAGAAACTTAAAAAAATAAAAGCCATTTGTCCATCACTGATAGTCTCTTTATCTTTCATTGTCATCCTCCTTTCACTCAATTGTCATATACTCAACAATCTGTTCAGCTGGTTTCAAAAGAACAGCATGGATAAGATCTTTCAAATTTGGCCAGTTCGCGTCTAATATGTAATTTGTACTTAAAAATAAGGATATTACAATCAAGAATGAATAAATATATGTTACCTTCTTTTCACTTTCTTTCAATCTTAAATAGTCAAAAGAAAGCAACACCGTGTACAAAATCAATACAATAATAATTCTTTCAAACACATTCCATGCCTCCCCCAAACTATTCATCCTCTTTAAGGAAATGGCGTATACTCTACTGTTCCTGAACCATCAATATCAACAGAAATACTAAAATTAAATTGAGCTGCAGCAAACAGTTCATCCCAATTATCCTTTACAGACTTCCATAGTTCTGGGTTATCTCTGTAAATTTTATTCCCTAATTCACTTGCATCAATTTTTTCCTTCTGGAGTTTCTCAATAGTATTCATTAAATTCATTTCTAGTTGCTCCTCTATATATTGAGCAAACTCATTAGCATCCTCGCCCGTTTCGAGTACTGTCTCACACATTAACTCTTTAAAAGTAACCTCAAATTGAAATGCCGCATCCACAGTCACTTGATTGCCATTTACCCTAGGAGATATGTTTGAACTTGTTAAGAACACCTCAATATTATCGAATCTATCTCCATTGTCTCCCTCTTTACATGGCAGTTTCCAATTTGCTCTATCAAATTGTTCACGGAGGATTAACAGGCTTTGTGTCTCTTTTCCTGAAAGTTCACTGACCATTCTATCGTCTTTAACAATTGCGACCCCGATAATAGGGGCGGTTGTTACTTGTTTTTCACTTTTTGTTACATAGGGTACAATGGCGATACCGAGCTCACTTTTTAATTGTAAGCTTAGATCATGTATAGTTGTCTCTCTAGTATGTCCTGTTACCTCTCTTGCGAATCTTTGAACTTCTCGAAGTTGTCTCCCTGACGAATCTTCAAATAATGGGTCAAAATTTAAATAATCGCTCCCTTTTCCTTGCCCAATTAAAATATGGGTTGTGGAACGTGGTTCTTGTTCACGATAAAAAAATCCAAGCAGTTCACTAAGCGGTCTTGTTCTTGCAGTCTCTTCTCCGATAACAATCACTTGCATGTGACTCCAGTTTGCTCTTCTACCGATATGATTCACAAGGTTGCGTGCTCCTTCAGAAATGGTTTGCGCATATATACCAAAACTGACCGGATCACCGCCATCACCCCCACCTCCCTCTTCGGGTTTTGGTCGGTAAAATTGAACGGTTAACTCGAGCTGATCTTCATGCTGATCGATCGCAGCTCCTAGTGCAAAAGCTCGCTCTATCAATTCACGTTGATCCCAACAACCTGATAAAACCAACAGAAAGACTGATAAAATAATGATAACAAGCTTTTTCAAAAAAACTTTCCCCTTTCCGCTGTGAACGTTTAATTTTAAGGAAGTCGATGCATATGTTGATTCCGAGGTGATTTTAAAAGTTTTTTTAACGGAACACGAATGAACGCATCACCTAATCGTTTTGGTCTCAATGGAGCGAATGGGGCTAAATAAGGTACTCCCAAAGGTCGGAGAGAACAAAGATGCAAAAGAATCAGCAGTAGTCCAATCATGACACCAAACCCTCCTAATGTAGCCGCTAATATCATAAGAGGGTACTGAAGAATACGATAAGCAATGCCTAGATTGTATTGAGGAATCGCAAATGATGAAATCCCCGTTAATGCAACAACGACGACCATGATCGGAGAGGCTATTCCAGCTTGAATAGCAGCTTCCCCAATGATAAGAGCTCCGACAATACTAACGGCTTGTCCGATTGGTTTTGGCATTCTGACCCCCGCTTCACGCATTAACTCAAAAAAGAAAACCATAATAAAAGCTTCAAGCAAAGCAGGAAACGGAATCCCTTCCCGCGTGTTTATAACTGCTAACAACAATACAGTAGGAATCATTTCAGGATGAAACGTAGATAAAGCAATGTAAATACTTGGTAACGTTAGTGCAATGATAACAGCCAAAAATCGCATTAATCGGATCATTGTAGTAATAATGGTTCGTTGATAATAGTCCTCAACAGATTGGAATAACTCCAGGTATAAAGCCGGACATATTAAAACAGAACTTGTTCCATGTACCATCACAACAATTTTCCCGTCTAATAGAGCAGCAACAGTAACATCTGGCCTCTCAGTATAGCGAAATTGAGGAAAGGGTGAGAACGTAGAATCCTCAATAAGCTCTTCAATGTATGATGTTTCTAATACATCCTTCTCTTTTATTTTCCCAATTCTATTTTCAAATTCTTTTAACACTTCCGGGTCGACTGAACCTTCCAAATAACTATACGCAATTTCAGTATTGGTTTCTTTCCCCACATGAAATGTAATTACTTTTAGCTTTCTTGATTGAAGCCGTGAGCGGATTAGCCCAATATTTTTCTTAAGGTTTTCAACGGTTCCTTCATGAGGGCCTTGAACGACTCCCTCACTTGTCGGTTCTGATACCGCTCTACTTTCTACAGAAAGAGCGTCAAAGACGAGAGCCTTATTCCATTTATCAAAAAAAATAATAACATTTCCTGCTAAAATTTTTTTGGCTACTTGTTCATAGTCTTCAATTGTTTCAACTGTTTGAGCCGATACACCTTTTTGAAAGATAAAATCTTTTATGTTTTCAACAGTTATATCATTTGCAGGACCAACTTCATGCATGACTAAATCTTGTAATAGAGTTTTTAAATAATTAAGCTTTTCATCTTGAATAAGTGTACTGCAGTAAACTGTAAATGCGGTATTTGTTAAATCAGGTCCAAATCGATAGTCATGGACTTTAATATCGGAACTGTTTAAAAAAATTTCTTCTACTTGTTTTTTATTTTCACCAATATATGTAGATATCAGCTTTAAAGAAAGGTCTTGTTCTTCACCATAAGTTTGTTTAGGTACTTTAGAAGTTTTTCCTTTTATTTTTTTTAAGCTTGTCTTTATCTGTCTCATTATTGAAGCTACTCCCTTAAAAGAATGAATTTCAATAAAGTAATTGATTTTCATGATACAGTGTTATTTCTATATAAATGCATTTTTAGCATTATCCTATAATTGAAATATCATGCAAAGATAGCATTAAATTAACTTTCATCCATACCATACCTAATTTTGATACAATAGGTAAGTAATATGAATAGACTTGATCTACCACAACACATATAGGAGAAATCGCTGAAAAAACTTTCGGCCACCATATGGGAAAAGACTGCTCCTATTGCCTTACTATCTCAATAAAGATCAACGCAAAACGATTCTATATAGTTTCTAACTATAAGAACACGAAAGCTAACAAACACGCCTTGTTCTTGGCGTGTTTGTTAGCTTTCATATATTTATACCTTTAAAAATCGATTTATTTAAAAATTCCTTGCCTCTTCGATATCTTTTCGTACAACTCTCCTAATGTCCCTCTGTCATCAATTTGATAGCGTGGTTTCCCACGATCGATAACATTCCCTTCAACTAAGAAAGTTTTCATCCCTAACGTACTAGTAACCATATCTTCTTGAACATCATTTCCTACCATAATGCACTCCGAAGGCTCTACATGTAAACGGGCGCATATATCTTGGTAATACTCAATATTTGGTTTAGTAAATGAAATTTCTTCATACACTGTAACTAACTCGAACGGCTGATCATCAATTCCTGCCCAGTTTAAACGATGGTAGATAGCTGATTTTGGAAAAACTGGATTCGTAGCAATCGCTACACGAAAACCTTGTTTCAGTGCTTCCTCCACAACTGCTTTTGCCTTTATTGACGGACTTGTCATATGAGAAAATGTCGGGAAGACATTTTCATAAAATTGATCTAATGTCGGCCAAATGTCTTCACGACTTAACGAAGTTAGTGATAAAAATGTTTCTTCAAATACTTGCTCATTCGTTTTTACTGGTTCTAAGTTTTTAATCATTGCATCTGTGCCAGCCAATAAAGCTTTTACAAATTCATTTGGGTCAATAATATGTCCAACACGTGGCGCTAATTCTTTTATGTAGTTAGTAATGAATTGTTGTGTATCCATTGGAAGTAATGTTCCATCTAAATCAAATAAGATTACTTTTGCCATTTTTAACGCCTCGCAATAAGAAATTTTTTATTTTGTAACAATCCAAATTATACCCATATATAAGTGATAACCCTGACTATCACTGCTTCTTACACACTTTAAAAAAGTTCACTTTTCATAAATATAAAGTTTTCCATTAGCTGGTCTCTTTAATGTAGGTCCCTTAAATTCCCGTTTTTTCAACTCTCTACTCATAAATAGCATAATCCCACCGTGACCTACAATAAGTACATTTTCTTCCGTTTGAAGAATTTTATCTAATATAACGTTTATTCGCTTGATAACATCCCTTTTTCGATCGATCTGTGATTTATGTTCTAATAGCCAAGCTCCTCTAATGAAAATGAGATGTACTAGTAATGGCAGACGAACATTCCAGCGTATAACAGGTGAAAGTTTCACTTCACGTAGTTCCTTTAAATATACAATGTCATCCTTATACACTTTCTTTGCTGTTTTGACGGCTCGGCTTAAATCACTACAATAACATCGCTGCCATTTAACATCACCTAAATCAATTTCGTTTTCGATGACTTCTGACTGATCATATTCACTTATCCATTTGATTAAGTCTTTCGACGTTACCCACTTATTTGGATATCCTCGTTCTACTTTAAAATGACGTATTAATCCAACTTTCAATATGCAGTCCCCCATTCTTAATAAAACGACCAAATCCCCACTAGTATTCGAAAACGCTACTGAAAGGTTTGGTCTTTCCTTCTTCAGTAGCTTCGGGTCCAGTGAGGATTTTCAACGATGTATTAATACAAGTCTATTCTTGAGTTTTATATTTTTTAGTTAACACTTACTTTCTCAAATTGATCCTCTTTTTCTTTTATCTCATCATCATTGTTTGAGTATTTAACAAAGAACGAAGCAAATAAGGCTAGTAAAGAAAGAACAGCAACGACTATAAAGGCCACATTTGCCCCATGGATATCAGGATATGCGATGTCAGGTCGAGCTTCAGCATTCATCGATGTCGTTGTCATAACTGTTACAAGTATAGCGGTACCAACTGACGCTGCAATCATTCTCATCGTATTGTCCATTGCTGCTCCGTGTGGAATTAATCGTTTCGGTAGCTGGTTTAATGCGGCTGTTTGGATCGGCATCAAAACCATTACAAGCCCTAACATCCGTACTGCATACATAATCGTAAGAAAGGCAAATGAAGTCTCTGGACCTAAATTAATAAAAGCGAAGGAAGCTGCTGTCATAATCGCTAATCCAACCATCACAAGAAAACGTGCCCCTATTTTATCAAAAATACGTCCAATAATCGGTGACATGATCCCACTTACTAACGCTCCTGGTAAAAGAGCAAGGCCTGCTTCAAATGCTGTGAACTCTCTCATATTTTGCATATATAATGGAACTAAAGTTTCTACTCCAATTAAGCCCATGAAAGCGACCATACCGATAATAACCGCATAAGGGAAAATGGAAAACGTGAACACCCGAAACTCGAGCATTGGATGCTTTAATCGCAGCTGCCTTGTTATAAAAAGGATTAGTGCTAATCCACCAACTGCTAACGAAATAATTGTAATCGGGTCTGACCAGCCATAGTTGCCTGCAGCCGTAAAACCATAGAGTAGCCCTCCAAACCCAAATGAAGAGAACATAATCGAAATAACATCGATTTTTGGCTTTGTCACTTCTGTCACATTTTTTAAGACAAATACCGCAATAATAATATCAATTATAGCAATTGGCAAAATGATAAAAAACAATAGTCTCCACGAATAATTGGATGTAACCCATCCAGATAAAGCCGGCCCTATTGCTGGTGCAAAAGAAATAACAAGACCAATCAATCCCATTGCTGCTCCGCGTTTATTGATTGGAAAAATCATTAAGAATACTGTCGTCATTAAAGGAAGCATCACTCCTGCTCCTGCTGATTGAATCATTCTTCCAACTAATAACACTTCAAAGTTAGGAGCAATTCCAGCAATCAATGTTCCAAACGCAAAGATACTCATCGCTGAAATAAAGAGTTGCCTCGTTGTGAATCGTTCTAGTAAAAAGGCACTTACCGGAATCATAATTCCATTCACAAGCATAAATACAGTCGTAAGCCACTGGGCACTATTGGCCGTAACATTCATTTCCTTCATGATAGGCGGGATCGCCGTGATCATGAGAGTTTGATTCAAAATTGCAATAAAAGATCCTGCAAGTAACAATGCAACAATCGTTGATCTCTTATAACTCGGTACTCCCATTTTTGTTCCCTCATCTCTAAACTACAAATATAGTATTATTCAATTCTCGTACAAGTTAGTTGTCGTAACAAGTACTTATACAGAGTACACGATTATGACTTTTTATTCCATTGTTCAAACTTACTATTTTTGTATATTTTTAGGTATTTAACTATTTTCCAAACGAATAGACCTTCTTACACATACAATAGCAAAGAGGAGGTTGTGATCGTGAATATTCTATCAAAAATCATTCAATTTCCAACTGCCATTGGACAATACGCGATTAATACTCTTGATAAGTATAAATCCGAGTCAAGAATTACACGTAACTGGGAAACGTTAACTAACAACCCTTCAGCCATAAGAACCCTCAAGAAAGCATTAAAAGAACAGTCTGTTAACGTCAATAAGTCTGTTTCCTCACTCCCACCAACTGAACAAACTCTCATTCGACAACTTAAGCAAAAAATGATCACCCATAATCGAAACAACATCACGCGAACAAAAGCTTACTTAGACTTCTATATTCAACATCCTGAAGTTCAATGGGCTCTTTTAGCTCACCTCGTTTCTAGAAACGGTGGCTGGAATATGACAGATCTTAAAGGGGAATTAACTGAGGCTATTAGCAACGATAGAAAGAAACACTTTTTTCAATTTTTAGAGTCAGCTAATGCCCTGATTTTTTATGATGCGTACCCACAGCTTTTACTGTATGAAGAGAGCAAAAAACAAAACAAAAACCTCTTTCACTTGTTGCCTTATTTTCATGTATCTAGGTTTATGATCCCTGTGTGGAAGTACTTTTATAAGAAGAAAGATTCCAAATTCCTTACCGTCTCACTAATCATAAACGAACAACATTACATTGAGATGAGAGTGATTCAAAACCAATACTTTCAGAACAACGTCTTAAATACACTTCTGTTTCAAGCACAAGAATTATTTCAGTTCACTCAGGTACTCTTTCCATATAAATACTCTAATAAAAAGACAAGATTGGCCGGTATTTCTGTCGCCAACTTTGCATCTGTTTCAGAGCGAATTCTGGTCGGCAAACAGCTTTATGCTATGCTTTTTGGGCTTACCCCTCTTCATGAGAACATTAATTGGTTTGCTACCGAAACGCCACATACCGGTTCACGTTCTGATTATTGGTCAACTACTTTTACTGCGCAAAAAAAGAAGTGGACGAAAAGAACGTCCCCTTGTGGATTTACACAAACTATATACAGTCCATATTTAACAGATGCTTGGCAAGACACACCTCACACATTTGCGAATCATAAAGATTGGTTTCAAACTTTTGATTCAAGGGTTTTCTCGTATTATAACGAGATTATGACACCTGACTCCTTTGACATTACGACTGATTATTGTCGTATTTTAAAAAAGCTCTATGTTGGCGCTCTTACTTACAAGCAAGCGAAGAAGTTCGGATAACTTATCAGCTCTTGTTTCGATAAAGGTACATCGTTAATGGAGCGAAAATAGCAGTTAGTAAAATAGATGCTAAAAGCACCCATCCAACTTGTTCAAAAGTAACGGTTCCATGCATCAACCCACGTACAGCTGTTACCAAAAGGGAGATTGGATTAACATCAACAAATGCTTCAAGCCATCTTGGTAATGTACTAGGATCAACAAATACATTGCTGACAAATGTCAAAGGAAAGAGTACCATCATGCTCACACCCATTAGCGATTTCTCCGTACGAAGGATTAGACCGAGAGTAGTCCATATCCACGACAAACTAAATGAGAAAACAACTAATAATGCCACAGCTAATAGCACACCTACAGCGCCACCTTCTGGTCGAAATCCCATAATTAATCCAAGTACGATCATAATCGTTGAGGCAATGGTGTATCGAACTGCATCCATAAGAAGTGCCCCAACTAAGACGGCCGGGCGCCAAATTGGCAAAGAACGAAAACGATCAAAGATACCTTTTGTGATGTCATTGTTCAGCTCCATTCCTGTATACATCGTAATGGTAACAACAGTCATTGCTAATATACCAGGCAAGAGAAACTGAAGGTAGTCTCCTGTGGAGCCAGCAATCGCTCCACCAAATAGGTACGTGAACATTAAGAGAAACATAATCGGAAAAACAGTAACATCCAAAAGTTGTTCGGGCACATATTTCAACTTTAATAGAGCGCGCCAAGCAAAGGTAAATGTATTGGTGACGCCACTTGGTTTTTTCGGACGAGTCCGGCTCCTTAATGCTACGCGCAATTTCTTATCATCTTCACGCTTTTCTGCATGACTGTACCTCCTTACTAATTTTCTCGTCCTCGGTAGGACGTCCTGTCAAAGTAAGAAAGACTTCATCTAGACTCGGTTGACCTAATGAAAAATCACTAACTTTAATCCCAGCTTTTCTTAATTCATTTAGTGCATCAACCACCAAGTCTGTATTTGTTACTCTTGCTGTAAGAGAAAGCTGATCAGACTCCAAATGAATATTTGTCTCGAGAATGTTTGCTACTATTTTTTCTGCCTTTTCTCGTTTTTCTTCTTCTAATAAGCGAACGTGCAATGCACCTGTTCCTACGGATGATTTCAGCTCTCCACCTGTTCCTACGGATGATTTCAGCTCTCCACTTGTTCCTTCTGCAATGATTTTCCCTTGGTCAATGACAGCAATCCGATCCGCCAACTGGTCTGCTTCTTCAAGATATTGTGTCGTTAACAGGACAGTCGTACCAGAGCTAACAAGGGCTCGCACGATATCCCATACTTGGTTTCTGCTTCTAGGATCTAAGCCTGTTGTCGGTTCATCCAAAAATAAAAGGTCTGGAGTTACGACGATACTTGCAGCAATATCAATCCTCCTTCTCATTCCACCAGAATATTTTTTCACCTGGCGTCCAGAGGCATCCAAAAGTCCAAATGCATCAAGAAGCTCCGTTGCCCTCTCTTTGGCCGCGCTTCTTGAAAACCCTAATAACCGAGCAATAAAAACTAAATTTTCCATTCCCGATAAATCTTCGTCAATGGAAGCAAATTGACCGGTTAAACTTACTCTCATGCGGACAGCTTCTGCTGCATCAACTAGGTCATGACCAAGTATTTTAGCACAACCTTCGTCAGGTTTAAGTAAAGTTGCCAGCATACGTATGGTCGTTGTTTTGCCTGCACCATTTGGACCTAAGAAGCCATACACCGTCCCAGCAGGAACCGCTAAATCAACTCCATCTACAGCACGATGCTGCCCAAAACGTTTCACTAAACCGGTCGCTTCAATAGCAAGTTTTCTCTTTTCCATGCAAATCACCCTTTCCACATCTTAATTTTTATATGCTCAATTAAACTGATATTACTTTCCCTTAAAAATCTTCAGTCTCTAGACTGAAGAACTCTACTAAAATCAAAAAGAACCTAAACTCCAAGTCAATTGGATAATAGGTTCCAAATTTACAACAAGAATTTTTTGCTTAGGAAAATGTTTGTTCAAACTTCAATCTTTTCCCACCATCAAATTTCACATCAACTTCAATTTCTTCAATATCTTTTTTATCGATTTTAAAAGCGGTAAAGATTTGATTCATAAGTTCCTCTTTATCCACTTCCGGTACTAAACTAATTTGCTTTAGAAATAATTCAATTTTTGGTAAAGCTTCTTGTCCATACACCGTTACGCTTCTAGGAACGGCATACTTAGCTTCAATTTGATTCTTTTTCATTTCATACTCTATCTCATATTCTTGTCCGTCTTTCATCTCAATTTCTAATTCAAAATCAATAATGGTTGGAGAAGCTTCCACTCTCCCTAACCCTAATCCAATAAAAATGATCATGGCAATTGCACAAACAGCAGTCAGTATCCTTAGTTTCATTTTATTTCCTCCATCCAATGTAGTTATGAATACTATTCCCCTCAACAGGAAATTCACTCCAAATCAAAAAGAGATATATTCCTACTTGTTATTCTTTCCTTAAGTAAAAAGTTAAATGTTTTGTATATAGCTTACGAGAACGTTTATAATGTCACTAACTATATGTAGACACTTTTGTTTACCTAGTCTCCATTACGATAGTGTGTCAATAAATAGAATGGAGGGGAATCGATGGGTCATGTTTGTAAAAAGGAATTTAATTGTGAAAAGGAATTAACCCTTGCTGTCATAGGTGGAAAATGGAAAATGCTTATTCTATGGTACCTTGGAAAAGAAGGAACAAAACGATTTAGCGAACTAAAATCACTCATGCCTGGAATTACCCAACGAATATTAGTAAACCAGTTACGTGAATTAGAGTCAGACTTTATCATCCACCGTGAAGTATATCCAGTAGTCCCTCCCAAAGTAGAATATTCATTAACGGAACAAGGAAAAACACTTATGCCAATCCTTGAAACAATGTATGCATGGGGAAAAGATTACAAACAATTTCTCCAAGAAAATGTAAATGACTTTGAACCTCAAACTAGTTCAATTGACTAAAAACCATGTACGAGACCTGCCTCGTACATGGTTTTTTCTTTTATCTAATCCTTTCCATCCTCGCCCATAGTATCCTTTTTGTTACTATATGAAAAAAAAGTGCGTACTTCTTTTTTTAAATATTTGAAATTAGAATGAAGCTGTAGAAAAAAAATGAGTGAGGAGCGATGAATATGAAATTACAATTAGCATTAGATTTAGTAAATATTCCTGAAGCGATTGAGCTGGTAGCTGAGGTGCAAGATTTTGTCGATGTAATAGAAATCGGAACACCGGTTGTAATCAATGAAGGGCTAAAAGCAGTCAAAGAAGTGAAAGAAGCGTTTCCTCAACTAACCGTCTTAGCAGACTTGAAAATTATGGATGCAGCCGGCTATGAGGTCATGAAAGCATCAGAAGCAGGAGCAGACATTATTACCATCCTCGCTGCAGCTGAGGACGAATCTATTAAAGGTGCTGTTGAAGAAGCAAAAAAACAAGGCAAACAAATTCTTGTTGATATGATTGCAGTAAAAGATAAAAGAGCCCGTGCCATTGAGTTAGATGAATTGGGTGTTGATTATATTTGCGTTCACACAGGATATGACCTACAAGCCGTTGGCCAAAATTCTTTCGAGGATTTACGAACAATTAAAAGCGTAGTAAAGAATGCGAAAACAGCCATCGCTGGGGGAATAAAACTAGATTCATTGCCTGAAGTAATCAAAGCACAACCAGACCTAATCATAGTTGGCGGTGGGATAACTGGAAAAGAGGACAAAAAAGCTGCTGCATCTCAGATGCAAAAGCTAATTAAAGAAGAAGTGACAGCATAGGTGACCCTTATGCAGACAACTGATTATACTTTAGAAATTATTAAGGAATTACAACGTACAGCGAACCTCATCAATGAGGTGAAAGTGGAGATGCTAGTTGACGGTATTCTCGAAGCAAACAAAATCTTTGTTGCTGGTGCAGGGAGATCTGGTTTTATGGCCAAATCCTTTGCTATGAGAATGATGCATATTGGACTGGATCCTTATGTCGTTGGTGAAACAGTAACTCCTAATCTTGAAGAAGGAGATCTATTTATTGTCGGCTCTGGCTCTGGGGAAACGAAAAGTCTTGTCTCTATGACAGAGAAAGCTAAAAGTCTCGGAGCAACAATTGCTGCCGTAACGATTTCTCCTAATTCAACTATTGGTAGCTTGGCTGATATAACAATACAAATTCCTGCTCAAGCAAAATCCGGTGAAAAGGCTGGCAATGAGACGATCCAACCGATGGGTTCCTTATTTGAACAAAGTCTTCTATTATTATATGATGCTATCATTTTGAGATTTATGGAGAAAAAAAGCTTAACTTCTAATACGATGTATGGAAGACATGCTAATTTGGAGTAACACTATACTAAAAAAAGAGGAAGAGGTGTACGTATGAATACGCCTCTTCCTTTTAGTTCCTACTCTTCTGTAGTATAGGTTTTTCTTTTCTCTAGCTTTTTGATTTCTGTACTTAATTTTTCTATGGATTCCTTCATATATTGTGAGGTCTCTGAATGAATCGACTTCAGCTGAATTAACTGCGTGAACAAATCTAAATGCATACTTTCTTGTTCATATTGTTGTAATGATAGTAGATTCATTTGTTCAACTAACTCGTAAAGTCTATCTTGAATTTGCTTTTGTTCTTGTTCATTGTCTTTAACTTTTTTCATTAGCTCTTCATGATCTAGCTTTTGCAGATTCACTTGTAGAACCAATTCATCGTGATTTTGCATTTGATTAGCTTGCTCTTCTTGCATTGTCTCATAATGAACCTCTTGCTTACGTAAGCGATTGTTATGATCATCGACTTCCGCACGCAAATCACTTTTTGATTGTTCTAGGGTGTGTAACTGGCCTAATAAATTGTTTTTTTCCTCAACAAGCTCGACTAATTTCTTTTCTAGATTCTTTCTTTCAACTTCATTTTCATCCATTCTTTGCTGTAGACGATTTTGAACCTCCCCTTTCTCTTCTACCTCTCTTTGTAAATTTTCGTGCATTGACTGTAATTCTAAGTTCATTGTCTCTTGTTCATTCAATTGTTTTGATATGTTTTCATGTACTTGTTTGTTCATCGTCTCTTGTTCATCCAATTGAATAGACAAACTTTCGTGTACTTGTTTATTTTCTGCTTCTTGTTCATTCAATTGTTTAAATATGCTTTCATGTACTTGACCATGGGTTCCTAGAATATATTCTAGCTCGCTAAATTGTGACCTAATACTCTCCATCACTTTATTAGAGTAAAAAACTTGCTGGTTGATTTTCCCCGTTGGTCTTTGCAAAAAAACCTTAGGCTCTGTCCGCTCATTTGAATAACTCAACTTTCCCCACTCCTTTTTAACCCTGTTATGCTTAGTCTATGTTGACCCGTGTCGATAAGTGCCTATTTTTTGAATTAAGTGATTTGATGCTGGAGAACATCCTTATGAACGACCTTTCCTCAGTTACTAAAAAGCAAATAAGAAGAGACGAAAACCAGTATGATTTCCGTCTCAAAAATGTAGAATTTTTATTTTTTCTTCCTCTTTTACAAACCCGTTTTCCTACTCGACTTCTCCTAGAGGAACTAATTCACTTCAACAGGTTCATTGGAAATTCTTCTTAGAACTATACGCAGGCGTACGAAAAATCCAATTGCAGCACACGTTAAACCTAATGTAATTCCAATCCAAAATCCAAATGGTCCTAGGTACGTATAGGATGCGAGAGCATATCCTGATGGAATTCCAATCAACCAATACGAAATAAATGCTGTAATAAAAGGAATTTTCACATCTTTGTACCCACGCAGTACTCCTTGTAAGCCCGATTGGGCAGCATCAGAAATCTGATAAACAATCGCGATAATAAAAAACTGTCCTGCAAGTTGAACGACTTGAGGATCTTGTGTATACAAATAGGCAATTTGCTCTCTGAAAAAATAGAGAAAAATGGCACCTACTGCTAAAATCCCAATTCCACCCCATACGCCAAGATGGCTATATTGTTTGGCTGATTGATATTTCTTCCCTCCAACAGAAAAACCAACAACAATGGTTAAAGCCATAGAGATGCTTAAAGGAATCATAAAGATAAGAGAAGTAAAACTAAGTGCGATTTGGTGTGCGGCAACCGTGACAGTCGTAAACATCATCCCAATCATTAAAGTTACGACAGCAAAAATACTCGACTCAAAAAAGATAGAAAGGCCAATCGGAATTCCGATTGCTAGCTGCTCTTTCCAAGCTTTCCAAGACGGAATAACCCACTTAATAAAAAGCCGATAATGTCTAACTACTTCTACCTTAAATGTCATCCAAATACTGAAAAAGAAAATAATCCAGTACGTAATCGCTGTTGCGTATCCAGCTCCAATACCACCTAATGCCGGCAAGCCAAATTTCCCAAAAATAAATCCGTAATTTAACAGAACATTAAATGGTACTGCCAAAATGGTAATGATCATCGTTATGCGTGTAAATCCTTGTGCATCAAAGAAATTACGAAGAACATTTGCTGCGAACAATGGAATAATTCCTATTGATAACCCAACTAAATAATGGAACGAAATGTGATAGACAGCAAAATCTAAGTTCATTAGCATTAATACCGGATCAAGTAAGAAAATTCCACCAATAACAACTAGAATGGCTAGAAAAACTGATAAGTAAAGCGCCTGTATAACCGATTCCGAAATCTTTTCACGTCTCCCACTGCCCATATATTGTGCAACAATTGGAGTTACGGCTAGTAGTATTCCATTAATACCTGTAAAGATCGGCAACCATAAGCTGGAACCTATTGCGACACCCGCTAAGTCATTTGTTCCTACCCGCCCTGACATCATCGTATCTACAAGGTTCATAGCATAAAAACTTATTTGCGTAACCATAATTGGCCATAGGATCGCAAAAAATAAAGTGACCTTTTCTTTCCAGGTCTTTGCATGATACATATTTCTTCCCCCGTCATCTTCAACTAATACAACAATTCACTAACAATAATATAGAACTTAACGCTAAATAGCTATAGAGAGATAATCGTTAATCTACCTGAACAAAAAATAAAAAACACTTCCAAAATCTTATTAATTTTCCAATTTATTTGATTTTTTCCTACAATGGACTATACTATATATGTAAGTGTTTACAAAAGTGGGTAGGAGGAGGAATTAATATGAAGACAACGAAAAACAGATGGCTAATTGCCTTATCAGCTATTGCCATCCACCTCTCAATTGGGGCCGCGTACGCTTATAGCGTTTACCAGAACCCAATTAGTTCACAACTTGGCTGGGCTGGATCACAGGTTGCTATCGCTTTTACCATTATGATGGCACTTGCAGGGACGTCTGCCGCATTTTTCGGGAAATTTGTTGAACGAAGCGGTCCAAGAAAATCAGCAATTGTTGCTGCTGTTTTATTTGGGATTGGGCAAGCTGGTTCTGGAGTAGCTATTGCTCTTGAATCCCTTCCGCTTTTTTTGCTTACCTATGGCCTCTTTAGTGGATTAGGACTTGGGATAGGGTACATTTCTCCGGTTTCTACATTAATTAAATGGTTCCCAGATCGAAGAGGTTTAGCAACCGGCATGGCTGTTCTTGGATTTGGAACAGGGGCTCTAATTACAGCACCTGTTGCAGCGAGCTTAATTAATTCAATTGGGATCACATCAACTTTTTATCTCTTAGGTGTTTGTTATTTTACTTTTATGGTCCTTGGTGCCTTATATATCGCTCCTCCTCCGGAAGGCTGGATGCCAGAGTCAATGAAGAGGAACATGGCTTCTGGAAAGAAAATTATCAAAAAGGATTTAGCACAATTAACATCTAAAGAAGCGGTGAAAACAAAACGGTTTTGGATGCTCTGGTCGATGATGCTTATTAATACAACAGCTGGGATTATGATGATTTCGGTCGCCTCCCCGATGGCGCAAGAAGTTGTTGGGTTAAGTGCAGCAGCGGCAGCAACAATGGTTGGGATAATGGGGATTTTTAATGGCGGAGGAAGACTCGGCTGGGCTGCTGCTTCTGATTATATTGGTCGTCCAACTGTGTTTATTATTTTCTTCTCAATCCAGATCGTTGCCTTTTTTACACTTCCTTTTACAACAAATGCAATCTTATTTACAATCATGATATTGTTAGTTGTTAGTTGTTATGGTGGGGGATTCTCAAACCTTCCAGCCTTCATTGGGGACCTTTTCGGTACAAAGCAACTAGGTTCCATTCACGGTTATTTATTAACAACTTGGTCATTAGGTGGGGTCTTTGGTCCCGTTCTCGTCACTCAAATTAGGGAAAGAACAGACAGTTATATTCCTGTCTTCTATGTTTTTGCTACTTTAATACTTTTTGCTTTTGTCATTTCAATCTTGCTTCGTATGGATATTAAGAAGAGTGAGAAGGAAGCGCAACAACGTGAACATGCCGTTTCATAATAAACTTTTTTACTATTCGCTCCACAAACTGACTAGTCGGTAATATCCAAAGTATAAGAAAAGGGGGTGTTTCAAAAGCCCTGAACAGAGGTAGCAATGGCTCCGTTCGCTACTCGCTGTGAGTGTGTAAACCATTCCTCTCAAGGCTTTTAAAAGATGTAGCTACTCCGCACATTGCTTCGGAGGTGTCCAAAGATTAAAAGATTTTGGACACCTCCTTTTTGACTTTATCAACCTATACAGTCAAACGGCATTTGAGAAAAAATATTAAGGTAAATGAAATTTTGTTTTCATGCGCAGTTCATTTAGGGTACTGTCTAATACAAGTTGATAGATTATATTTTCAACTTCACTTTTCACTTCTTCTAGTATAGGTTGGGTCATGTATACATCCTCCAACTGCTTAAAAGAGACGAGCTTGTCATTTACTAATTCTTTAAATTGTTCTAATGTATAGTCACCATTCTTAATGGAAAGCATAAATTTTCTCCCAGCATCATCGTACTGAATCGCACCCTTAAAATTAGTAAAATTATACTTAGCGAATCTCTCAATGAAATCAAGAATTCTATATGCATGCATCGCCGACTTAGTATCATAACCAAACTGTTTTACAAGATGTTTCGTATTGCTATTCCCCGTTTCGATGGACTTTGACTTACTAATGTACATCCCACTGCACGCTTTATATAAATAAGGTAAGTTCATTTTTGCAATCTCATCTCTCATTAATAATAGACAAGTTATTTTCTTATTGATCCAATCTATATCGTTAATCGTATAATCAACGGAAAAAAGGACCTCCATAAAATTAACGTTTGACTTCCACCAAAGACTTAAGACCTTCCTAATATCGTGGAATTCTTCGTCTACCCCTTCTCCTACTTTACTTGAAGTAGGTAGCTTACTGTGGTACAAATCATCAAAAGTTGGTATGACGAAGAACTTATAATCCTTGTCCGACTCTGGAGTTGAAAGGTTATAGTTTTCTGACCCTACTAAAGCTTTTAATACAATGATTCTTTCCATAAGAGCTCCCCTCTTCCTGCTTCTTTATTTCGCGCATTAATAATTGTCATCGTTCCTTTATCATAGCTTAAACCAGTATAGACAACTGACCTTCTTTTATTGCTCTTCAACAATCTTTTCACCTTTCATCTTTCTATTACAAAATATAAGAAATTGATAAAACGACTTTTTTAGTCACATACTATATAACACGTTTTGGAGGTGAGTATTATGGGTGACTGGAACAAGCAAGCAAGTCAAAACAATAACATTCAACCAGATCTAAGCTTTAAAAATGAAGAACTTGCCAATAAGAAAATTCAATTGAATGTACAAGAGGAAATTGGAATAGAAGGAATTGGACAAGAAGAGAAAGATGTACGTCCACAAGGTGGCCAGTAAAAAGGTTACAGCCAAGAATCCTAAATCGTATATATGCTTGGATTCTTGGCTATGTTAAATGACTTAAAGACTCTTATGTAAAAGGTTCAAAACTTGACGCAATTCATCCACAGCAACTTGTCCAGGTGCTGAGGCTTTCTTAGCAGCCCCAAATGTAAGAGCCGAACCAAATACCTCCCCAGCTAAACGACTAATAACCCCCTCCCCTGCCATCGACATCGTAATAATTGGTCGCGTCGCATATTGCTCTTTCATCGTATTTGTTGCATCAAGTAACGTTAGTACGTCTGCTGTATTCCTAGGCATAACAGCGATTTTAGGTATGTCTCCACTTAGCTCTTGAGCTTTTCGCAAGCGAGATACGATTTCTTCTTTTGGCGGTGTTTGATCAAAGTCATGATTCGATATGATCACATATACTCCATGTTGATGTGCTTTTTCAACAAGAGTCTTTACATCATTTTCATTACTAAATAACTCAACATCAATCATATCAACTAATCCTGTTTTTACCGCTTCTATGTTTAGCGATACGTAAAATTCTGAACTGACTTCCCTTTCTCCACCTTCTTTAGCACTTCGAAACGTGAAAACAAGAGGTTTGTTATGTAAGAGAGCATGTATCTTGTTAAGTGCTTCTTTTACTTTAACAAGTTCTAAAACGTCTTCAAAGAAATCAACTCTCCACTCAATAACATCCGCATCTAAGGTGTTTAAATAAATTGCTTCTTCAAGTAAATCCGATAAAGTTTTTCCTACCATTGGTACACAAATTTTCGGCATGCCTTCTCCGATTGTCACACCTTTAACCTTTACTGTATTATCCATAAATAACTCTCCCTGCATTTTTAAGTCAAACTTGTTTTTCATTTCTAAACTCTAAAATCCTTTTTTTGCTATTATACATGTTACCAGTCAATTTTTAAATATTTCGATAAATAGTTGTCTATTATCAGGTACAGTCAAAAATATTTTATGAAGCTTATATAAAAAATGAGACTGCTGAGTTGGAGGATAATCTCCGCTATCAGCAGTCACCTAGGGTCTAACTCTTTTTATTTACATCCTGAATTTGAACCGTTTCAGATTCATCATGTTCAACAATATATTTAAGCTTGGTCATTTTATTATCCCAAAATTGTTCATAAAACGAAAGCCATTGTTTTAATTCAAGAAGAGCTTCAGCTTGTAATTTATATCTCTTTTCTCTCCCTACCTTCTCGACACTTACAAGGTTTGATTCCGAGAGAATTCGTAAGTGCTTGGATACAGCCGTTCTACTCATTGGAAAATGGTTGCTAATTACGGTTACAGGCATTTCATCATCTGCTAGTAATCGTAACATTTTACGACGCGTAGGATCAGCAATAGCTTGAAAGATATCGTACTTTGAAGCAGCAGACATTATTCCTCCACTACTTTTCTTAGATCATCGTAAACAATTGAATCCCAACCATTATTCATTCGATTTCTAATTTCGGAATTCGATTGATCCGGACCTGGACCTGGAACGATTTCTTGAGGTTCTCCCCATCCTGAATGAATCAGGGTAAATTCAGTCTTATCTCCTAAATCTGTTAATTCAAACGTGATAACCCAGCCATCTTCTCCCCATGTAAAGACTAAGCGGTTTGGTGGGTCTAGCTCGGTTACTTTACAAGCGGTCGGTCCAAAAGGGGACTGAATGGTAAATTCAGAGCCTAGTTCTTGTTTAAAATCATTCGGCATAAACCATGATTCAATTCCTTCTGCAGTAGCAACTGCCTGCCAGACTTTGTCTATCTTTGCTTGAAAAACTGTATTTTTACGAATTTCTGGTGTGGTCAATTTCATTTTCATTCCCCCAAATATCAAATACGAAACTAATTGGTTTCATATTCATATTACGCAACTAATTGGTTTCATGTCAATTGCTTATTTAACTTACTTTGTATAAAACTGTACAAAAAAATGCATCTGTCTCATTGAAAACAAATGCATTAACATTATTTATTTAATCAATCCTAATTTTTTCAATCCATTAAAGACACCTGAATTGGTCACTTCCGTTGTTTTATGTTTAGCATACGAAAATAACTCTTGATGGGCGTTTCCCATCGCAAACCCGTCTCCAACAGATGAGAGCATTTCTTTGTCGTTCATTCCATCACCAAAGGCAATCGCTTCGTCTTTTTTAATATCAAGAACTTCCAGCACCTTCTTTACAGCAAAACCTTTATTCACTTGATCACGAATGACATCATAAGCGTGCTCTTTGAATTCTCCAACATTTACAGGAGCTAAATGGACGTTACCCACTTTTTCATACAAAGAAGACTCGTTTTCACCTAAATTAATTAGCGTCACCCCTAAAATATTATTCAAGAATTCCTGAGCATAGAGAACATTATGTCTCAAATGAAAATGACGAATAAATTCATCTAAAACGGGAGAATCACAGGAAGTAAGAACATTTTTCTCATTCGTATACATAATTGCCTCGTGTCCTTTTTCTTTTGCTATTTCTAAAAAAAATTGAATTGTGTTCGAATCCATTTTCTCTAACAAAATGTCAGAACCCTTATGTACAGCATAAGCACCATTATAGCCAATAAAAGAGTCGATGTTTAATTCTTCACCAATTTCTTTAATCTCATGTAATGGTCGTCCGGTCGCAAGAAATACTTCTAACCCTTTTTGCTGTACCTGACTCACTGCTTCTTTTGTCGATTGTTCAATTGAATCATCTGGTTTTAAAATTGTCCCATCAATATCTAGAAACAAAATTTTATGATTTGACATGTGCTCTCTCCTTTATATTTTCTGAATTATCATTAGCGCTAACACCTATTAGTAAACAAAATATTACAGTTTATTGTAACTATGATTAAACGAAAAAACCAGTTCCTCATTTGGAACTGGTTTTTTGTGTGAGTATGGGTGGGCCGCAATTGCCGCTACTAACCGAGTTTCAAACCACCACTTCTCGAAGTGGGTGTTTGCAGAAATAGTTCAGTCGTCCTCTACACATTGAAGGCTTGACATTCCTATTTCGATTAAAACTCCCTAATTAAGTATACAGGTTGAAACCATTATTTGCGTACAATGCAGCTTCTATAAGTATATTACACAAAAATGACAACGCTTTCAATAGTTAATTTCAAAAAAAGGGAAACTTACAACCCTTTTTTTTAGCCTTTCAAATATTTAAGAAGAAATAAATTAACAAGCTCATGCTGTTCATGCTGGACCCAGTGAGTTGCATCATCTATTAAAGTCAGTCGCCCATCCATACACATGTTCATGCTTTCCTTAGCTAAATCTAATGAGAGAAAAGGGTCATTTTTACCCCAAATCATCCTCACCGGTATTACCACTTTTGAGTTAGGAACCATTTTCAAACTCCCAAGTCTAATTGCTCTGTACCAATGCAGCATTGCCCTAAGTGCACCTGTTTGGGACCAAGAAGCTTGATACTTTCGAATTTCCTCTTTCTTAAATGTATTGGCCTGGCACGAACAAAGAAGAATATTTTTCATCAATTTATATTCATTTACACATAACGCTTCTTCAGGAATCAAAGGAAGTTGAAAAAACAATATATATAAACTTCTCACTAACTGCGTAGGACATCGAAAGATCATTTTTCCAAAAACAGCGGGGTGAGGCATGTTAATTGGGATAAGAGTATCAACATAACTAGGCCTAGTTGAAGCTATATGCCAAGCTACTGCCCCTCCCCAATCATGTCCAATTACACTGGCTTTTTCCCTTTTAAAATGCTTAATGAGTCCAATAATATCATCACGCAATAAATCAAGTGTATATTGACTAATCTCTTGTGGTTTATCACTTAAATTATAGCCTCGTTGGTCAGGAATGACGATACGGTACCCAGCTTTTACTAAAGGGGTTATTTGTTTTTTCCAACCATACCAAAACTCGGGAAACCCATGTAAAAGAATCACGAGAGGACCATCACTTGGTCCTGCTACAGCTGTATGTAAGGTTACTCGGTTCGTAGTTATATAATGAAATTCCATTCATAGTTCCTCCTGCTTCCTAGCTTTCTCTACATGAGTTATTCTCATACAGATGAAGAGTAGGGGGAGCTTTCATAAAGGAAACTGATTTATTATACGTTATTCAGCTCACGTAGGGTCTCTACCACATGATCTACAAATTCAGGAACATCCGCCATATGTTCCTCATTAATCTTATGGTCGAACATCAGCTTAGTAGAATTCAGGTACTTCTTCTTATCTTTTCCGTAAACAAAGCTAACCGTTTGTTCTGGTGATAAAACTGGATCCCAAATTGATAACAGGATATCTTGAATTTGCTCACATTGAGTTTTAATATCTTCAATTTCTATAGTAAAGTGAATAAGCAAATTACATCCCGGGCTTTCACCAGGAATTTCCAAAATCTCATCAGCTAAATCTTTTAAAGAAGCTTGCAGCTCAATTTCAGCAGTTGTCTTCTGCTGATTAGCTAAATGAAACTCAAGAGCGAATGTTCTAGACATAATTGACATGTCTAATTGGTCTTTACGATTTATTACTTGTACAACGCGATCAATCGTATCAAGATCATACACGTAATTTTCTAGCCCAACTTTTAAATTTTCAAATATAGTCGGATCAAACATTGTTACATCCCCTCTCATTCTTTTAAGTTTCGCATTCCTTTTCAACTGTGATTACAAAATTTAAGCAGAAATGTTTCACACCCAATATTCCCCCAATTATATCGTAAAATTGAGTGAAAAAAATCATCAACATTCTCATGAAATATTCTGTAAATGTGATGAACATCACTTTAGAAAGGATGAATTTCTATTATGCTTTAATTAAGAAGAAAACATTATTAGCATCATAATAAGGAGCGTGATTCGTGATGGCGGGAAACTATAAGACAATTCTTGTTGCTGTGGATGGGTCGAAGGAAGCAAAACTAGCTTTAGAGAAAGCCATTGATTTATCGAAAAAAGATGGAGCAAAACTTGTAATCTCTTATGTAATTGATAATCGCACAACAGGCACGATTGAACACTATGACCGCACCTATGCAGAGCATGCAGAGGGTTACGGTGTTGACCTCCTTGAAGGATATAAAACCATTGCACTAGAAGCTGGAATAGAAGAGGTGACAACAGACCTTGGCTATGGCTCACCAAAAGTCCGGATACCAAAAGAAGTAGCCGAGAAATATCATGTTGATCTAATCATTGCTGGAGCAACTGGAGTAAATGCGGTAGAAAGATTCCTTATAGGGAGCGTCTCTGAAAGTATTGCTAGACGTGCAAAATGCGATGTAATGATCGTACGTAACCAAGATTGATTAATGTAAAAGCACAAAAACTGTAAGAAAAGGTCATTGAACGGACCTTTTCTTACAGCCTCTTTTAGCATATTCAAGGAAGCGGCAATGGCTCCACACGTTGCGCGCCTGCTATGAGAAACCCACTCATAGCAGGCTTAAGCTCATTGTTTAAAGACCACTGAAAAAAGATAAAAAACCGTTACATTTTTCAGCGGTCTCTTATTTGTTTTCATATTCATATTTTTTTCCGTCTGCTTTTTCAACTTTTATCTTAACTTCGGCTGAATCCCATTCCACTTCGTATTGTGCAAGAATTTTGTTAGCAAGGGTAGGTAGATCTTCGGCAGAATATACTTCTGTTAATGCAAAAAGTTCCTCAATAAAATCATCAGCTTGCTTATTTTTCAACTTTATTTTTTCATTTTTCCATTCAATTTCAACTTCTGATTTCACGCGATTCTTCTTACGTTCTTGTTTAATCTCTATTTCAAATTGTTCATCTTCTAGTTCTATTTCTAATTTTTTGAGTTGCTCTAAAAAGGACACAGCTCTTTGATTATTGTTCATCGCTTGACTATTGCCCTTCGCTTTAGCGAGGCCTTCTGCTTTCGCAAGACCTTTTGCTGCTTGAGTGTTCTCCTCTGTTTGGCTGTTTTCATCTGTTTTCTCAGTATCAACCGTTGTTATCTCAGTTACTTCTTTACGACCTGTTGATAACAAAATAGGACTTTCCTCAGCAATTGACGGTTGAATTTCTTCAACCTCCTTAAACTCTTCAATTACTTCTACTTCTTCGGTCTCACTTACTAAAGTCTTGTTTACGGTTAGTGCTTCTTGAGTGATTTGTTCAGATTGACTAGAATCTGTTGTATCTGCAAATGTTAAATAACCGATTGAAATGATAACTGTAAATATTGCTCCAACTAACATATATGCGAATTTGTTCATAGTTCCTCCATTAATCTCTTATTTTCCTCTTAATTATAGTGAGACAATGAAAAAGCCATCAAGATGCTGAGGTCATACTATAATCGTACTACAAAAATATAAAACCCCATCAATCTCAGTCATGAAAGACTTAAAATGATGGGGCAGCATAAATCAATCTATAACAAAGGTACCTAAATACCTAGTTTCTAAAAATCACTTTCATCAGATTCATCAAATTCCATTTCTACTTCTGTATCAAAATCTTCTGCTTCACTGTCTTCAGTTTCAAACTCTGTATCAAACTCCTCAGTTTCTTCATCAACCTCTGGAAGCTCCTCTACACCTTCATCGGCTGGCGCATCATCAAAGCCATCCATATCTGTTTCTGTTTCAAATTCTGTTTCTTCTCCTAATGTAGGTTCATCAACCTCTGCATCACCACAAGCTGCTAGAATACCTACTGTTAAGATCGCTGAAGCTGCTGTAAGGAATACCTTTTTTTTCATTTTGAAAAACCTCCTGCGAATTACTTGTTTTTGTTACAATGCCTATCTTAGACCCTTTGCAAGTATCTGTATAGTCAATCCACTGCTTTTTCATTTATAAAGAACACTTTTACAACTTTTGCGAGATCACTAGATAATTCTCTGTTCCTATTTGTTTATTTACGCACATGTTTTCGTGATTTTTTTAGTGAGTACCATATTCGCTTGAATCAATACGAATAAAAGAACCGAGTTTGTCTCGGTTCTCTAATACGATATAACAACCTTTTTATATTTTGATTGCTCCAGCAACATCATACAACTCAAAATCAATGCTTGTTTCTTTACCAAGTGCTGCCTTCGCAAGCTCGGCACCAACATACGGACCAACTGTTAACCCAGAAGCTCCTAATCCGTTCGCAACCAAAATCCCTTGGAAATTTGGGATTGGTCCAATGACAGGAAGGAACCCTGGTGCTACCGGTCTGAAACCTACCTTTGTTTCAAGTACCGTACTATTTGCTAACCCTGGTGCAACCATCAGTGCCTTTTCAAAAATTTCATGCATTCCGGCAACCGTCACACGTGTATCATAACCGACGTCATCTTCATGCGTCGCTCCCACAACCACTCGACTGCCTTCAAAAGCTAATAAGTACTGATTCGTTGGTGGCATGACAACGGGCCACGAATCCGTATTTGTTTCAGGTAATTCTAAATGAACAATTTGTGCTTTCTGGGGTTTGATTAAGAAGTCTATCCCTAACGGCTTACATAGTTCTTTTACCCAAGCACCCGTTGTGATAATAACTTGGTCGGCCAAATGTATCTTGTCCTCAACCTGAACACCTGTCACTTGAGTTCCATTTCGTGTTAGCTTTGCATCACCCTTTATATATGTAGCTCCTCGTTTTTTGGCAGCATGAATTAATGCATCACATAGTGCTTTCCCGTTTACACGAGCTGCACCACTCACATGAACAGATCCATATTCACCTGATAGAGGTGGAAAGAGTGATTTCGTTTCAGTAGGAGTCAAGCGTGTAATCTCACCAATTTCAGGTGCATCTTCACGACGTTTTCTAACCCTTTCTTCCATCTTATCTAATTTATGTTCATCTGTATGAAGGCTGATTGCACCAACTTTTGCATAACCTGTCTCTGTTTCACCATCTTCTTCTAATTGTTTAATTAGCTCCGGATAATATTTTGCCCCACCTTTTGCTAACTGGTACCATGCTTGATTGCGACGCTGAGATAACCATGGACAAACAATTCCAGCAGCAGCATCTGTTCCTTTGCCTTTGTCATGTCTATCAACAATTGTTACATTAGCTCCCGCCTTCACAAGATGATAAGCGGTCGCAGCACCTAAAATTCCCGCTCCAACTACAATAAATGTTTTCATCTACTACACCTTTTCTCTGTTTTTCTACATATATTTAATTTTACAAAATCCTTCCATGAACCTCAAACATGGTCTCATTTCAATCGCATTACGAGGTTATAGCCTATTCTATTCAAATGCATGATATCCGCCCACCCATTTTGATCTTCACTACATAAGGTAGGAGTGTACCAACTCAAAAGGAGGAATTCACTTATGAGTCACGTTACAGGAAGCAGCTTCACATTAATCGTTGTATTGTTCATTTTATTAGTTATTGTAGGTTCTTCATACGTATATTAAGAATAATAAGAGGCAAGGGCGAAACGCCCTTGCCTCTTTCTAAATTAAGATGCTTGCTTAACGATTTCACTTACAACTTTCTTTTTCGGAACAGATACTAACTTTGCCATAACAAGAGCTAACGCACAAAACAAGGCTGAAAGTAAAAATGCTTGTGTCAACGGAATTGTTTTTACAATAATCGGTCCTGCAAAAGCAGAAATTCCGTACGCTTGATACATAAGCCCATAATTACTTCCCATATTTCTTGTCCCATAATAATCAGCTGTAACCGAAGGAAACAGTGCCAAAAAGCCCCCAAAGCAAAAACCAATTAATGAAACTGAAAGTAAAAAGGTTGTATAGTTCATCATTTCTGTACTCATATAGAACATAATGAGGGCCGTTACACCATAAATGATCATTAACGTATTCATACGGCCAAGTGTATCTGATACTCTTCCTAATACAATTCGTCCGGCTGCGTTAAATAACGCAATCACCATAACAGCATTTGCAGCTTTTTCGATATCCAAGTTAACAATATCAACGCCAATATCAACAGCAAAACTTATGACCATTAACCCGGACATACTTCCAAACAAGAACATAAACCATAATAAGTAAAATTGATATGTCCCTAGCATTTGTTTCGGTGAAAAATTGTTACTTAATTCTGGTATTGCTTTAGAAGAAGTTCTCGTAAACTCTTCAACAGGTGGATTTTTAAGTAACTGCGCACCTGCAACAACTAAAATCAAATAAATAAAACCTAGATACAAGAATGTTGACGAAACACCCATCCCCTCAATTAGCCATTCAATAATAGGTTTAAAAATTAATCCACCTAATCCAAAGCCAGCTACGGCGACCCCACTAATTAAACCTCTCTTATCAGGAAACCACTTCACACAGGCTGATAAGGGACATACATAAGTCATTCCAATTCCAATTCCACCAATTACGCCATAAAAGAAATATAATTGGAATAAAGTTGTTGCTTGACTAGCTAGGATTAACCCAAGCCCAAGTAATACCCCACCAATCGTCGCAACCCATCTTGGACCAATTTTATCTTGTAACCTTCCAGCAAAGATCGTTGCTAACGCAAACGTTGCAATTGTTATGGAGAATGTCACAACAACATCTTCCCTTGCCCAACCAAACTTATTCATTAATGGTTGGTTAAATAAGCTCCACGCGTACACAGCTCCTAAATTAATTTGAATAATAATTGCTCCTAATACGACGAACCATCTATTCATCTCATATCCTCCCTAGCAAGAATCCTCATTATTAGAATTGTTTGAAAACAAAATAAAAGAGACCAACGGTGATAAATTATCATCGTTGGTCTCTTCAGTACTCACATTGTGTTTACTTTAGCAACCAAATATATATATATTACGTTTCTAACAAACAATTCTAAGCAAATTACTATAGATTTCTCATACCCTTGTTCTTCTCGTGAACATTGATCAAAGCTACCTTAATAATTGTCGAAAAATCATTCTTAACTCATTATATGGGAAAAGTTCTATTACTGTCAATGAAGCTATGAAACTGGTTTTTGCCCTTTTCCTAAAATTGTTACTATAGCATACGTGAGGATAACAACTGCTTCAAAGACATAGATCATGCTCCATAAATAAGATAGTAAGAAATAAGCTGGACTTGTTAACAAGTTGTAATCAACAACACCAAACCAACTATTTGTAATGAAATACACATATTCTTGAAAATGATTAAAATAAGAACGATCTGACATATACCAAATAATATGAATGAGACAAAATGCAATTGTATGATAGAAAAACAGCGAACAGCGATAGGTTATATGTTTCTTAACATCTGCATGTCCTTCAGAAGTTCGATGATCTGTATTTCGCCCTCGATCAAATTTCCGCTTTATAAATTGATCTAACCGAGCAAAATCTGAACTCCCTAACGTACAAGCATATGTAATAAAAAGGACAATAACAATTTGAAAAAAAGAAATCTCTCCCGTAAAGTAAAAATCAATTCCTCCAAGCAGAATTTGAAAAATATTAATTCCCACTATAAACACTAACCACATCTGACTTAATCGATCAAAACGTAGCCAATATCTGCTAAGCAAAAACAGAAAAACTAAAACCCATGTAATCCCCTCAGACACTACAAATAAAAACCAACCATTTTCATGTATATAGGACACTTTCGTACTCCTTCCTATTCATGCTTGTCTTGATAAGTATGATGGAAAGAAGCGTCTAATGCGCAGTTCCTACGATTTTATACAGAGCACTTATAAAAGTGTAAAGTACATACGAACTTTAATCATCTTGAGCACAAGAACTTCCATCACTTTCTGCATATGTTATAGAGCCAATACTTCAAATTAGCAAAAACTGATTGATAGTGAAATAGGGAGTGATTTACATGCTAAAGAAACTGCTATCGTCAATAGGAATAGGTTCTGCAAAAGTGAATACGGTGTTATTTCATAGGGAAATTGAACGTGGCAAGGAAGTAACGGGAGAGGTTCATATATTTGGAGGAAAGGTAATACAAAGTATTTCAGAGGTAAATATTCATGTCGATACTGAGTTTCAAAGAAACGATGATGACATGACAGAAATTCACGAAATGACCGAACCCATTCATGAAGTGAAAATTATTGATCCCCTCCTTATCAAGCCTAACGAAGAAAAAGTAATTCCATTTTCTTTTACTTTGCCTCACTTTACTCCCATTACCTTTTGTGATCAAAAGGTTCACATACACACTGAATTGAATATTAATTTTTTTAACCACCCTGCAGACGAACATAACTTCATTGTCTTTGACCCTTTTATTAATGAAATATTGCATCATCTTACTCAGAACGGGTTTCGCCATACTGTAAACAGCGGACTGTGTCATCGTAAAGCCCCTACGAAATCAAACCCTACTCATTGCCTACAAGTATTTGAATTAGTTAACGAACAGGATAAAAAAATATATTTTGTTGGCAACGAAAAGGATATAATCATTAACATTATTGAAGGGGATCAAGTAAGGCAAATAGCTATGGATCGAGAGGGGGATATTCCCAAACAATTACTTGGGATCAAGAGGTCTAAATTGTAGTTGCAGGAGCGGATGAATGGTTGCTCCTGCATTTCTTTCGTTACTTAGTGATATTCTTTTCTCTGTTAATTTTCCGCTGGAAAAAGACAAAAATTGGAAGAGGAATGAAAATCCAGCCTAAACTTTTAATTAAACCATTAAGAGCTGATTGTTTTTGATATTCTATCTTCTGTTTCAGCATTGCATCGTACTGAGCTATCAGGTCACTTTCACTTATGGAGGCCTCGTGATCTGTTTCATTTTTATGCTCCCTCATGCTTTTGTAGTCTTCAAATGTTTCTATATATATATTTGGAGATATATAATCAGCCACAGACATGAAGGCAAACACCCCTCCACTTATCACCATAATTAACGTAATAAAGGCAACTGCGTAATGATATACCTGTTTCACCATCTCACCTTTCTCCTCTCAAAAATCTCGTTTTTATAAAAACGAAACTATTCTTTAAAAGGTTACAGCACTATGCTCCCATTTGTAGCCATTTCGACAGCGTTTTTATTAATTTATCCGTGTTAAAGTGAGCTGGATCAGACTGATTATATGTCCTTTTAGCCATTTCTAAAATGGAATGCGGAATTTTCTTTCCAGCAATGACTTCATAATATTTGTGATAGCCTTTTTTTATAAGCTCCCACCTATGGTCACTTCCAGGATGTAAATATTCAGATACATCAATTAATTTTGCTCTGCCTTCTGTAAGTATCATATTTTTCAAATGAATATCTCGAGGGTTTAATCCACAATCCAATGCATACATTCTTGCTTTTTCGATATCATTGATTGCTAGTTTCGGGATTTCAATTCCATTTGCTAGACATTCATAAAATGTCACCCCTTTTATGAAGCTAAGCACTAGAAAATTGGCGCCACTTCCGTGATACATTGGAAAGAAAGGTGATTTACCTAACCTTTCATAAACAGTTCTTTCAGCCTCTAATTTCAATAGCTTATCATCACTGAATACTTTAAAGGCATAAGTAGGAACTACTTTTGATCTAAATACAGCAGCATCGGTCCCGATACCGATACAGTCATAATTATTAGGGATCCCTTTAACAGACACCAGTTGGTTATTCACATTTGAATGTACCGCAACTTCACTTAATGACTTTACCGTATGCTCCCACTTTTCCATAACTGCTTTCTCCTCCTTTTATGACGCAAAGATATATAACAAAAAAACCTTTACTGTATGAAGTAAAGGTTTTTTGACATGAAAGGACCTTTACCAACTACAAGTAAAGGTCTTGCTAACAACTTCCGTTGCCAGCAAAGCCGAGAGTAATAACTCTGTGATGACGACTTTGCTGTAAAAGCTACTCCCCTTTAAGGATTCGTATTTAATTATTTTCTCAAGAATAAAACAATTTGTTCTATACGTCAATTATATTTTTACACTCTCATAATTCTTCTTTTTGTTGGAAAGGTTATGAGTAGATTATTTATTTTCCAAAAGAGGTGACCTAGGGTATGGACAAACCCATCTTAACAGCTTCAGAAATCGGAATGCTTTGGACACAATACATACAAAATAGCATGACTATCCAGATCATGAAACATTTCCAGTCAACAGTTCAGGACAAGGATATTAAATTCCTCGTTGAAAAAAGCTTAATGGTAACTGAAAACGTGGAAAGTGAGATAGGAACAATTTTTCACTTGGAACTACAACCTATTCAACTGCTTCAACAGCGAGTATGAGATATGACTTAATCGGCCTTTACCAAAAACTATCTGTTGAAGTTGCTGCTTATGCAAAAGACGGATTAGATATTATGTTAAAAAACAACTGGCTAGAAGAACCTCCTCAATCAAGTGACCGAAAACAATTAATAAAAAAAGGAACTCCTTCATAAGAGAATGAGTTTTAATTAATAGCCTCGCCTACTGCAGGCGCTTGTCCTACATGAGGTTATCACGTTCTACCCGATTTATTCGTTTTTGCCATAATGTTGTTTATGCATTTCTAATGCTAGTTCTTGTAAATATTTTGGGATTTGATTAGGCTTCTCACAATTACTGCAATATACTTGGTGAGCTATCCAAAAGTATTCCCTCATGATGTGCTCTACAATTGGCTTGGGCATCCCACAATGATCACAAAACATAATATAATCCATTGCTTACCCTCCTTAGCACATATTGTTGAAACTGTTCCTTCGTCAACTTTTTTGCACTTACTTCTATTTATTTTCAGCTTATTCATAGATGTATAGGCATATGATTTCTTTTTCAAAAAAATTCTGTCACTTAAATTTGCATGTTCTTTCTACTTAAATTATAACAAAAATAAATAGAATTGTCTTAAAATTCTTACCTATCATTACATGGTGACTTATTCCACCTTTAGTCTATTGAAGATAGATTTCCTGCAATAGCTGCAAATTTATGCGCCGTACTTACGAGCTTAGTAGTGATAACACCAATTTTTTACCATATTCCAAACAAGATTTACTCAGCAGATGACCAAATTTGTACATAATTTCCCATACCTCTGTTACATTCGTAATCTAATTGTTACTAGCTTGTTCTTTGTCTCGAGAAAATCCATGATAGAATCAGTTCAGTAAGTTACATAATGAATTTTGGAGGTATTCTATTTATGAGAAAAAGCATCGTTTCATTAGTAACAGCAGCGGCACTCGTTGGATCTTTAGGGTTTGGAATGAGCGCGTCAGCAGAAGAAGTAACCGTCAATAAGGGAGATACGTTGTGGTCAATTGCCAATAATAAAAATATTCAATTAGATGAGTTAAAAGAGTGGAACAGTCTTTCTAGTAATCTTATATTCCCAGGGGATCGTCTACAAGTTTCTCGCCCTGGAAAAGAAAAAGCAGAGTCAACGAACGAGCAAGAGAAATATACTATTAAAAGAGGAGATACCCTCACTTCAATCGCTCGAAAGTTTGATGGAGTAACAACTAGTCAGATACAAGAGTGGAATCAAATCTCTAACCCTAACATAATCATTGCTGGTCAGACTCTTACAATTAATGGATCAGCTAAAGAGGCAACTCAAACAAGTGAACAAACACAAAAAACAGAAACATCACCAACATCAAACAATTCCAACACTAATGAGGATGTTGCCCAAGAGCTAACGATGACTGCAACAGCCTATACAGCATCATGTAATGGCTGCTCCGGAATAACTGCAACAGGTTTGAACCTAATTGATAACCCAGATAAAAAAGTGATCTCCGTTGATCCGTCTGTCATCCCATTAGGTTCAAAAGTCTATGTTGAAGGATACGGACATGCAATAGCTGGTGATACTGGCGGAGCCATTAAAGGAAACAAAATTGATTTATTCATCCCAAATCAGCAAGATGCTATTAACTGGGGTGTACAAGAAGTAAATGTAAAAGTTTATCATTAATTCCAAACGATTTTTCTCCGGAAGTTAGGAACAGAGTAAGGGGGTATCCCAAAGGTCATAAAACGATCTTTTAGGATCCCCCTTCCTACTTAGTTCGTTTCGTTTTTGCGCACAGCAAACTGTTTCTCTCCATACATATCGATGGTCAAATCATCCCAATATTCTTTTGCCCACAAGCCTTTGCTTTGTTTAAAATATAATGTTTTTTCCCCTACCATCACAGGATACAATGTATATGAACCTTGTTCTAAGATAACTTCTACTTCGTCAATTGTTGGATCATATGAAAAAAATAACTCATCTTGAGGGGCAACACTATTTAGTAAATACGTGACCATTTCTTCTTCCCAATTCTCTTCTAAAATTATGGATTCAATATTTTCAAAATGCTCGCTGTCTTCGGTTAAACTTCTAATAATCGAAACCTCATCTTCTTTTATTTCGAACAGTTCATATCGATTAACTGCGTGTGCCTCGTGTCCATATCCGAGTACATAAACATCCTCATCACTGTTGTAAAAAGTGCGCCCTTCACTTAAATATCCAATATGATCAAGCTGATAATCATTAAAAACTCGGTACGTTTCTATTGCATTTTCTGTTTGTTCGACTTGCTCGATTTCCTCGTTCTTATCAATATTTTTATCATTAGACTGTTGTTGTTCTTCTATACTTTCCTCATCATGCTGAACACTTTCACCACCAGTTGAAGCAAATATAATTAGTGCAAGGAAGACCGCTGCCAGGACACCTCCAACAAATACTAACGTTCTTTTTTTCATCGTCTCTCCCTTTCTTTTTTTGGATTTTCATATTGTATGTCAAATTCTACTAAGATTCTCATTATCCTTTAGATAATTTCTCTCTTTACTTATTTAGACGATTTTCATCTTTTTTAATCACCTAGTTCTATCTTGCATAGAAAATGGAAAGGGGTTATCCCAAAAAAGTCTGATTTTAACCTTTTGGGATACCCCTTTTTACAACACCCATTTTCGTATCGCTTTTGCTACACCATTTTCTTCATTTGTTGAAGTAACCCAATTAGCAGACTCTTTCACATATGGCTGTGCATTCCCCATTGCTACACCTATTCCAGCTTCTTTAATCATCGCTAAGTCATTTAAACTATCACCTAGTGCAAGGACATTGTCCATTGTAATTCCAATCCGATTGCACACTTTCTCGATTGCTCTTGCTTTATTAACCCCAGCAGCGTTAATCTCTAGGTTCGTAGGACTTGAATTGGTAATCTCAAGATCAGGATTTTTGGAAAGTTCCTCTAAAACGATGTTTCTCACTTGGTCATCTTTAATATCGAAGCCAAATTTCATCCATTGATGTTTAGATAAATCCTCTGGGAAAAAATCCCTCCACACATTATCAACAGAGGCAGCCCAACAAATTGTTTCGTGTGTCTGCTTTAACTTCCACATTTGTTCTATATATGACGTATTTAGCAGTTTCCTTTCAATCAATTCACCATTTTCATCCCATATTTCACTTCCATTAACGGTGATAAGATAAGAATTTAAAGAAAGAGAATTCACTAAGTCATCACATGTCATTCTCGTTCTTCCTGTGCTAATTACGACATGTACACCTTTTTCTTCAGCTTCTTTAATTGCTTTCCGATTTTCCAAAGAAATTTCTTTTTGATCATTTAAAAGAGTGCCATCCATATCAATTGCGATTAATTTGATTGGTCTATGGTCCTGTTTTTCCATTGCTGCCTCCTACTAAAAACTGTACTTATTTATATATTAACAAATTTTCAGATAAAAAGGGCGTACTCATTTAGAGGCCCCTGAAAGGAAAATCACTTTTTCAGAGCCCTCCTCATATGACCCTTCTTTTCTCTAGAGTACATTTTGAAAAGATGTAATCTTTTCTTCCATACTCTTTACAAGTTTTTTAGCATTTTTCTTAGGTTTGCAAATATATTATCAAATATATATAAAGTTACTTAGTCATTATATAAAATAAAGGGAGTGAACACCATGCGTGTAAAGGTATTACAACCTATTGTAGCGGAGACAGCTAGTCAAATTGTAAACAAAGCAAGCGAGTTTCCTGAAACCATTCTCATCAAAAAAGACCATTGGGAGATTGACGCAAAAAGTTTATTAGGGTTACTAGCCATCTCTCTACAACCGAATCAAGAAATTGAATTAAAAGTACATGACAGTAGTAAAACAGAAGGCATTGAGGCCTTGCTTTCAACAGGCTTTTTTAAAAAGATATAAAATAAGGGGGCGTCTCAAACGGTCTATTTTTGACCTATTGAGTCACCCCCTCTTCTTGATTTTTCTTTTAACTAATTTGTTCCTCGTTATTTTCTTCTTTTACCATTTTTTGTTTATTAGGAACGTACCGTAATTCATTCTTCTTCAGTAAAAACTGCATATGGTCCAGTGGCATAGAGCCATGACCTTTTCCATTACCAAGGGTAAACTGCACACTGTTTCCACTTTGACGAATAACCGTTAAAATCTCTGCTGAATTAAAATTCCCTTGAATATTTTGAGAAATTTGATAATCGGAACCTGCTATTATAGTCATTAGTCTCTCCTCTTTCCTTTTAAGGGCTTCCTTCTATGACAAGGATGTTTTATACAGTATGACTGTTTATTCCTCCACTCATACCTATACCTATTCACTTCAAACGATTTAAAACCTCACTAACTACTCTTTCTCCTGATTGAACAGCCCCCTCCATATACATTCTCCACTCAAAAGCTGTTTCTGTTCCAGCCCAATGTATTGGCCCAACTGGTTCAATAAGAGATGGTCCAAAGTGACTAATTACTCCTGTTGGAAAATGAGTCCCATATCCACCACGGGTCCACATATCAGCTGTCCAATCTTTCTCAAATACCCGAAGAGGTGAATCAGCTTCCTTTCCAAAGAAGCGAATTAACGCCTTTTTTACTAAATCATGCCGCGCTTCAGCCTTCATACTAGCTAAATCTCTAGCTGATTTACTACCTATTAAGACAGTTAATATTCCTCTTTTCTCATCTTCTGGTGAGCTGTCAATCGTCAAGTTTACTGGAGGTTGATCACTATAAACCGTTCCATTTAGTCCTAACTCCCTCCAAAAAGGTCGGTCATAAATAAAAATAAACTTTGTGACAGAAGGTAAGCCTGCTCGTTCACTTAGTTGCACTCGATCTGATGGCAGAGGTGGGTCAAAGTGAATGTTTGTAATAAAATTAGGTGGAATGGTTATGATTACTTCTGAGGTTGTCCATGACTGATTTCCGGCATAAACAACAGCTTTCTTCTCTTCGTATATAATACGTTGGACAGGGTGATCAAAATAAACAAATTTTGTAAGTGGCTCTATTAATTTATCAATAAGCTTCCCTGCACCATCTTTAAACCAAAAACTCTCTGCCGCTAACAGGTCATCTATTGAACCAGCAGACTTGATGCACCAGAAAAAGTCAAGAGCTGAGACTTCATATAATTTTGCACAGAGTAGTTCTTCTATAATTAATCTATAATAAGCCAATGCAGAGTTTGAATGTGAATGAACTTGTATAAATTCCTCTAATGTCATTTTGTCTAACTGCTTAGCGAGCTCTGAAGTCCATGGTTCATTAATTGGAATTTGTTTACTTAACTTATCTATTTTCTTTTTAAGAATCATTATATCAAGTATGGAAAACGCTGATAGTCCAGGCACATTCCCTTTTGTCTTTTTCTGCTTTCCTCTTAAGTGGAAAAGTGTTTTTCCTTTTTGATAAGTTGGTGTAAGTTGTAGCTTATATTCTTCAGCAAGCCTCATCATTCTCTTTTGACCTGGCCCAATCCATTGTGCTCCTAAGTCTATAGGAAGATTCTCTTCTGACATTGTACTATAAACCCTACCACCTGCTCTGCTTCGCGCTTCCAAAATAATAAAAGAAACATCTCTTTTTTTTAACTCGTGAGCTGCTGTTAATCCTGCTAATCCAGCACCGACAATCACGACGTCAATTTCATTTAGCCCTTGCATGAGATCTCCCTACTTTCTGTATCGAAAAAAGCTGCTCTTTAAAAGGATACGGACATTTCCATTCTTTTTATTCACTCTCACATATACTTATTTAAAAATGCAGAAATAGAGCACTGAAAGGTCAACTTTCACCAATTCAGTGCCCTCTAACAAAACTTCCCTTTATCCGGTTCTGCATACCCCTATAGGTAGGGGTCAGACCCCTCTTTACTGAGTTAGTTCACTAAAGTGAACCTTCTGCATTAATATAGCCCGCTCCATAAATATTTGGATCTCTGTTTGTCCATAAATCAGTCCCGTTAAGCAACTGTTTTTTTATTTCCACAGGTGTCAATGTTGGATCAAACTCAAGCATAAGTGCAACAATTCCTGCACAAATTGGTGTGGCCATTGATGTCCCTGACAAAATGAAATACTCAGAATTAACTCTGCTCGCTTTCTGTAATTTATCTAAATAGGATCTTGGTGAGCGTAATGAAACAATGCTCACTCCGGGAGCAAGCAAATCGGGTTTTTGAGCTCCGTAAATGGTTGGCCCACGACTTGAAAAGCTAGCGACACCATCATCACTTCGGTCAATCGTATTTCGATCATCAAGAGCTCCTACCGTGATAACTTGTTGACTTATTCCAGGACTTGCGATAGTTCTTTCTTCAGGGCCTTCATTCCCAGCCGCTACGCAAACGACAATTCCACTTTCCCAAGCGCTCTCAACGATACGAATCATCGGATCTTCACTTTCGTTTGCATATCTCTGAGCTGGAGAACCTAATGACATATTAATGACATGAATGGGCTGCTCAGGATTTCTTTCATTGTAGTCTATACACCACTGTACTCCTTGCATGACCGTTTCCAACGATCCAGAACCTATTTTATTTAATACTTTTACCCCAATCACATTTGCACCAGGTGCTGGACCCATATAAACACCTGACGAGGCTGCCCCGTTACCAACAGCATCTCCAGCACAATGAGTACCATGTCCGTTGTCATCATACGGCTCGCTTCTTTGATTGATAAAGTCAACAAAATCAATGATCCTTCCCGAAAGATCATTGTGAGGGTAAATACCTGTATCAATAACCGCAACTGTTATTCCTTTTCCTGTCAGTTCTGTTCCATTTCGAACGACATTTCTAGCCTTCGCAGAGATCACTGCTGTATCAAGCAAAGCGCGAACTTCACGATTTAAGGAAATCTTTTTAATTTGAGGACAGTTCATAAGCAATTCTTCTAAAACAGCAGGTGTAAGATCTGCACTACAACAAGAGATAATCTGAAATTCGTTTCTCATTTTACAACCAAGGCGGCTATTGAATATTTGATTCATATTCAAACAACCTTCTTTATAACAGCCTTCGTCAAATTCAATGATCACCCTCATTCTCCTCGTTCTTTTCAAAACACCTTCAAACATGTTATGCATGAAACAAGGTGTCCACTTAAACGGTTTATACAAATTTAAAACCTTATCACGTAATGGCTTATCCAGCTTATGTGAATACTTCCTCACCATTTGTACCATTTGAAAACCAAACAACGTTCTAACCTCCTTAGATTAAGATTATATTAGTCTATGAAGGTTTGAAAAGTTTCGGCTCGGTACTTGCCTCTCTCTAGTAAAAATATGCTAGTATCTATAAAGAAACTGCTAACAATAAAACAATCTATTCCCCAATCTAAAAGAAGGTGTTCCACTGATCCTTCTAGACCTTGGAACACCCTAGTTAACTATTTATACTTACACACCCTTATACGCTAAACGATAGACTTCAGCTAATTCACTTACTAGAGGCAATTTCGGATTCGCCGTTGTACATTGGTCTTCAAATGCACGCTCCGCTAGATAGTTGACTTTGCTTTCAAATTCCTTCTCATTGACTCCATTTTCTTTAATGCTCATAGGAATATCCATTTCTTTTGCTAGCTTAATAATGGCTTGAATGAGACTCTCGACTCCCTCTTCTGTCGTTGCTGATGGTAAGCCTAGTACTCTAGCAATCTCTGCATAGCGCTTGTCTGCCACAAAGTGTTCGTATTTTGGAAATGCTGCAAATTTCGTTGGCTTTTTCGCATTATAACGAATAACATGTGGCATTAAAATTGTGTTTGAACGGCCGTGAGCAATATGGAACTCAGCTCCTAATTTATGAGCCAAACTATGATTAATGCCAAGGAATGCATTCGCAAAGGCCATTCCTGCAATGGTTGATGCATTATGCATTTTCTCACGCGCTACCTCGTCACTGCCATTACGATAAGCACGAGGTAAATATTCAAACACTAGCTGAATGGCTTTAATTGCTAAACCATCTGTATAGTCGTTTGCCATAATAGACACATAAGCTTCAATCGCATGGGTTAACACATCCATTCCTGTATCTGCCGTTACGTGTTTAGGAACAGTCATAACAAATTGCGGATCGATAATGGCCACATCAGGAGTTAACTCATAATCAGCTAACGGATACTTAATGTTTTGGTTTTTATCAGTAATAACTGAAAATGATGTCACTTCAGAACCTGTACCAGACGTTGTAGGAATCGCAACAAATTGAGCCTGTGTTCCTAATTTTGGATATTTAAATACGCGCTTTCTAATATCAAGAAACTTTTGTTTCAAACCCAGAAAATCTGTATCTGGATGTTCGTAAAATAACCACATTCCTTTTGCAGCATCCATTGCAGATCCTCCACCAAGAGCGATAATGCAATCCGGCTCAAAACTTCTCATCATTGCTGCACCTTTTTCTACCGTTTCGATAGATGGATCAGGCTCCACTTCAGAAAAGATCTCGCAATGGACATAGTCTGGTCTTTGACGTAAATAATGCAACACTTTATCGACGTATCCAAGCTTAACCATACCAGGATCAGTAACAATGAACGCTTTTGTAATATTAGGCATGACCGCTAAATATTGTGTTGAATGTTTCTCAAAATACACTTTCGGTGGAATTTTAAACCATTGCATATTTGCATTCCTCCGAGCTACTTTTTTTACATTTACTAAGTTAACTGTCCCAACATTTGAAGATACAGAGTTCTTCCCATAAGAACCACAACCAAGCGTGAGTGATGGTAAGAAGGCGTTATAAATGTCGCCAATCGCACCTTGAGAAGAAGGGGCATTTGCAATAATTCGGCATGCTTTCATTCTCATACCAAATTGTCGGATTACATCTTCGTTGTTTGTATGAATGACAGCAGAGTGTCCTAGACCACCAAATTCAAGCATTTCTTCCGCTCGTTTCAATCCTTCTGCTGTGGAGCGTACACGATAGCACGCAAGGACTGGGCTAAGCTTCTCTCTAGATAATGGATACTGTGGTCCAACACCTTTAAGTTCCGCCAGCAAGATCTTTGTATCTTCTGGGACCGTAACACCAGCTAAATTTGCAATAAATGCAGCTGGCTTTCCAACGATATCTGGATTTACAGCGCATGTTGTTTCATTAATCACCAGCTTCTCTACTTTTGCGCGCTCCTCTTCGTTTAAGAAGTAACATTTATTATTAGTTAACTCCCGTTTTACTTCTTGATAGATGGCATCATCAATAATAACCGCTTGCTCAGATGCACAAATCATCCCATTATCAAATGTTTTTGATAGGATCAAATCATTTACTGCTCGCTTGACGTTCGCTGTTTTTTCGATATAGCAAGGAACGTTACCTGGACCAACTCCAAGCGCAGGCTTCCCTGTACTATAAGCTGATTTAACCATTCCAGCGCCTCCTGTGGCTAGTACCAATGCTGTCCCTTCATGGTTCATTAATGCCTTCGTTGCTTCAATTGAAGGTGTTTCAATCCATTGGATACAATGTTCGGGTGCACCAGCTAAAATCGCTGCATCTCGTAATACTCTTGCCGCTTCGCTACTACATTTTTGTGCAGAAGGATGAAAAGCAAAAATAATTGGGTTTCTCGTTTTAATTGCTATGAGTGCTTTAAACATCGTTGTAGATGTTGGATTGGTAACAGGTGTAACGCCGGCTACAACTCCAACTGGTTCAGCAATTTCAATCAAACCATCATGTTCGTTTTCATGAATGATTCCGACCGTTTTGTCATATTTAATGTTATGGTACACATATTCTGTAGAAAACAAATTCTTAATAATCTTATCCTCATATACACCACGATTTGTTTCTTCAAAAGCAAGCTTCGCTAATTCCATATGATGTTCAAGTCCAGCCAAAGCCATTTTCTTCACAATCTCATCAACTTGCTCTTGATTAAACGTTAAAAATTCTTTTAAGGCTTTTTTTCCATTGTCAACTAACTGATCTACCGCTTTTAATACATCCGTTTTTTCTACTAATTGTTTTTGATCTACAACCATGCTAAAACCCTCCATTTGTGAAACTTTTCACATATATAATTTTAAAAAAATTATGCGCAAACTGGATTTCGAGGAATCTTTGTAACAGAAATATCAGCAATCATTCTTGTACCCTTTTTTATAATACATACATAGTTGACTGTCCAAATGTAAGCAGGAATCTCTTCATCATCCTCAAACATCATTGCTTCAAATTCATCATTGACCAACTCCTCAAAGTCAGCCTGAGAATATGTTTCAGTATCAGTCTGAAAGTTTTTCCATTCACATAAAATCATTTCCTCCTCATCTCCTATCATTTCAAGTTGTTTCTCTTTCTAAATAGATCATACTCCCAGTCATGTACATTGAAAGTGATTTTTATCACAAATTTTAATTTTACTCAAAAATAAATTTATGACTTTTTTATTCGTTAAACAATTTAGGCATAAGCCCTGTCAACTAAGGAGTTTCTACATAGGCTATAAAAGTGTCATCTAGACTAATATACTACAGAGGAGAGCTGCCGTATGAACCCATATCAATATAACTCTCGATTTGTTCAGCAACCAAACGAGTCATCATCTTATGCCTATTATCCCCCTCGTCAACAACCACTATCTCATTACAGGCAACCAACACTAGAATCAAGAGTGGCCCAATTAGAAAGCCAAATTCAACAGCAAATAACAGAATTAACACGCCAAAACGAAGAAATTCAAAGATTAAATGCCGAAATTGGCCGAATAAACGAAGAGATCATTCGTTTAAACCAAAATGATGAGCGTCATTTTGATCGAATGACCAGGTTAAACCAACGTTTACGCACAGTCGAAAACAATCTGAATATCCCATACACTGCAGGAGAAGATGGATTTTAAAATGACTACAAAGCCCCCTAAAGAAACAGCAGGAGCATTTAATGCCCCTGCTGTTTTACATTATTATGAAAGAGTTCAGCGGCCACTTACCTTACTGCTAAGCTTTGAGTTCTGTTCAAATTCCTACACTCCATTAACTCATATTGATGAACTCGAACCTTAAATAAGGTTAGCGGATCTTTGTAAATTTCCGGATTAGCTCGTAACGAATCTAGCGCATCATTATGCCCCTCTATTTCTGATTGTGCTTCTGCGATTGCTTCGTTTAGTATACTAAACGGACTTCTATAGAATAAGTTCATATCGCGCTCTATTGACTTTCCAAATAAGTCAAACTGGAGCATATACTGATTCATAATCGTTTCGGTAACCTGCTTATACTCTTCATTTTCAATAAATTTTTTGTACATTTTAAATACTAATGCTTTATTTGTAGGAAGTACTCCAAAAAATTTCCCTGAACTTTTTAATAGAAGTTGTGAAGGTGTTAATCTTAACAAAATATTGACGTCTTCTAAATGCACACCATTTGTCATTCGGTCAACATCTCTGTACCAATCGTCAAGCACACGGAAATCACATTGCAATTTAAAGCGTTCCTTTTCATATAACCGATTAAACCCTTCAGTCATTTCCTTTAAATATGACTGACTTTGAATGAACTCGACATTACAAACTTCTAACCATTCCTGCAAGACATTCGAAAATTTTGGTAAAAATGTTTGTTCTAAATAAATGGAAATTTGCTCATTCATTTTTCTATTAAGTTCAACATGAATATTTTTAAAATCACTATCTTCCTTAATAAAACTTGAGCACTCACGCAATATTTTCGGGATGTTCACTCTTAAATTCTTTTTCATTTCATCAGTAATGACTACATATGACTCTTTTATTTCTTGTATCTTTTCTTTTTCTATATCTATTAGTTGATTAATGGCACCTGTCAGCTTTAGAACAGCTTCTTCATTCCAAGTAACAGAATTCATTAAGTTCTTTTCCATTTTTACTCGCTTTTCTAGAAGATGACCGATGGCTTCTTGAATTACCTTTAATATTTTTTCATTTCGTTCTTTTTCTATCATTCTATTTTTAAATAGACCACTTATTACTGGGTTCAAGCCGTCAAATCGTGATTCAGTTGTGTATATCTGTGCATTTGGAAAGTTCTCATTAATAGCTGCTTCTGTTTCCTCAACAATTCGTTGAACCTCTTGTTCATTATAAATGACATTCATTTTATTAATAACAAAATGAATAGATAGGCTTGGATATTCATCTTTGATTTTTGTAAGAACTTCATAATCAGATTTTGTTATTCTTGAGTTCGCATCTATGATAAACAATAACACATCAGCCATACCTACGTAGTTTTTTAATTCTTCATTCCGCTCTGTCGATAAAATGGTTAGCTTATTCTTTTCTAAAAAAGAAGCTGGCAACACATATTCAAACATTTTGTCTTGAAGATCTATGTCGCTCAATTCTTTGTTAACGGGATGAATATGACCTTCTTCAGTAATTTCTTGAAGTACCGTTTCACTAGCATTTCTAAACATAAACGTTGCAGGTAGTTCTTCACTTAATACTTCATGTCCTAGTAAATGATTGACCATAGCTGTTTTACCTTTTGTATCTGACCCTGCCACAACTAAATAATTACGATCAAAATCTACCAGTTGTTGAACCTTCCACTGTATGCGACCGCCAATTTCTAAATCATGTTCCTGTGCCCAACGAATGATAGATTCATATAACTCCAAACTTTGTACAATCGAGTCAGTTGTTGCCGATCGGTCATGACTTAAGATTGTTTTTGCTTCATTAACAGTATTTGTATTAAGATTTGATACAAATTGATTCCACGAAAGAACAGCTCCTGCGGCAGCTATAGCTTGAGATTTTGTCGCACTATGAATCCAATTGCTTAGAAAGTTAGGGACAATATGTTCAATCTCTTTAATGAAATACTTACCGGCTGTTAGATCAAAATAAGTTTGTTCATATAATTTTGATAAATCTAACCAAGATACAGTTTTGTCAATATTAAGCTGTAATAAAAGATCATTAAACTCAGTCAACCACTTGAAATATAATTTTTCACTTCTGTAGCTTTTCCAAAGTACTACAGCTAATTGTTCAAATTTCTTAACATCAATTGAATATAACGTTTTTAGAGCCTGTAAAAAATAAGATGGTTCTATTGTTTTAGTTAATTCTCTATCAATATATTTTTGAACGATTTCAAACCAATCAATAGATTCTGTTCGGATTGCTTCATTTATCGCTAAATCAATTGCACTATCCCAGTCTCTATACTCTTCAAAAAATGAACGAGCAATTTCTGTAACATCTAAATAATCTGGATTTAACGACACAACGTTTTTAATTACTTTTGCAGCTTGATCTAATTGTTGTTGATCCATATATAGTGAAAATAGTTGTAATTCTATTTCAGTTCTTAAAATCAAGTTCTCTGTATGTATGGCTAAATACCCTTCTTCAGCTTGTGAGAGTGCCCCTAACTCATAATAACTGTCAGCAATGTTTTTCATTGCCCATGACTTTAATTCACATTGAACCTTCTCCCACTTAAAAATGGCTGTTTCGTAGTCTTTATTATGATAATAGACTTCTCCTTGAGCATAGCGAATGGAGGAATTTGTTTCTTCCTCATTCTCTTCTAACATCGCTTCAGCAAGAACGGCGATTGGTTGATTTGTTCTTTCTTCTACAAAATGTTTATAGTAATGCTTTTTAATCAGTTCATTCTCTTTTCTCATATGTCGCATCCTTCCCTTGCTGTAGATATGTCTAATCACTACTATGAATTTACTTCAAACGATATTTCAATTATTATAACAGATTTTTTTGATTCCTAATGTCCGTTTGTTTTCATTTGAACGGAAATATTATGTAAAATATCAAACTAAAATCATTATTTTTACATATTTCGATTTAATAAGCTTAAAAAATAGGGAAAACCTGCATCCTCCAAGCGGATACAGGTTTCATATGTTACGCTGCCTTGCTCTCGTCTTCGTCTAACTCAAAATTCACTTCGGCGCGATTTAATTTAATTTTGTAAGCAAATAAAGCTAGAATAATTATTGTTCCAATTGTTGCAGCAACATAAGATGTTCCCATTGGCAGACCAAATCCGATTGGTGCATTGAAGATAAATGTTAACGAAACCATCGTCATAAATGTTGCTGGTATTGTTGCAACCCAATGAAATTTAAATTGAATAGCTAAATACATAGCACCAACAAATAAGGCAATTGCACTTATTGCTGCATTAGTTACACCAAAGTATCTCCATAATAAAGTGAAGTCCATTGTAGTCAGGATGAACGAAATCACGAATAATGGTAACGCAATCCAAAGACGACTAGTAATCTTCAACTGCGGAACTTTAATATAATCAGCAATAATCATTCGAGCCGAACGGAAGGCTGTGTCACCAGATGTGATTGGAAGAACAATGACACCAAGTACAGCTAACGTTCCACCAATTGCTCCTAACAATGTGAAAGCAACTTCACTAACAACAAGTCCAGCACCACCTGAGTCAATTAAAGCAGCTAAATCCGTTCCGTAAAATAAACTCATTGCAGCTGCTGCCCAAATCATTGCGATAATCCCTTCTACAATCATCATGCCGTAAAATACTTTGCGACCATTCTGTTCATTTTGAAGTGTTCTTGAAATAATCGGTGATTGTGTTGCATGAAATCCTGAAATCGCACCACAAGCAATGGTAATCATAAGAATTGGAAATACGGCTGTTCCAGCTGGATGCATATTCTCAAGTGTTAATTCAGGAATTGGTGCACCAGTGAAAATTAACATTCCTCCAATTCCAATCGCACTAATAACTAATAGTGCTCCTAAGATTGGATAAACTTTTCCAATGATTTTATCAACAGGCAACATCGTTGCTAAAATATAATAAGCGAAAATAACCGCTGTGATTATTCCTAGTGTAACTAACCCATCCATTAAGTTAAACAATAGTCCTGCTGGAGCTGTTACGAAAACGGTTCCAACAAGAAGTAACAAAAGAACAGCAATTGCATTGACAATATGCTTCATTGATTTCCCTAAGAACTTACCAGCTAATTGAGGTAAATGCGCCCCTTTGTTACGAATCGAGATCATACCTGTTAAATAGTCATGAACCGCCCCTGCAAAAATACAACCGACAACAATCCAGATAAAAGCCACCGGTCCGTAAAGCGCTCCCATAATTGGTCCAAAAATAGGTCCTACACCCGCAATATTTAATAGCTGTATTAACGAATTTCGATTTGTTCCCATCGGAATATAATCGACACCGTCTTTCATGCTATAAGCAGGAGTAGGTCTTGATTCCTTAACCCCAAACATTTTTTCAATGAATTTACCATACGTAAAATAAGCTATAATTAATAGTGCAATAGATACTAGAAATGTAATCATTGTTTAACACCTCTTTCTTTTGAATACGCTTTCATTATATCTTTTTACACCCTCTTTGTGTCGAAATTATGATAACGTGTTTAAAATAGTGACTAACATGTTTAAAATAATGTCCCACATGCAATAAAAGTTGTTCAAAATAATAAAAAAGATGAATGCACCCCACATTATGCATTCACCTTAATGGATATCACAACTCTAGACGCTCTCTTAGCGCCTTTACATAATTTCGACTAACTGGAATTTCTTCTTTTTGCCCAATCACTTTTAATTGATATGCACCATTGAACCAAGGGATTAACTCTTCAATTTTGTCTAAATTCACTAAGTAACTTTTGTGAGTTCGGAAAAAGGGGTACCCTTTTAATTTCTCTTCTAAATCTTTAATTGGCGTCCTTGAACTATATTTTCTCTCATTGGCGCAGATCATTGTTTCGCGATCTTCCCGAAACAGATAAGCAATATCTTTAGGAGAAAGATAAACAATTCGCCCTTCATCTTCTACTGCTAATTTACCTACACCTGCAGTTAGTTCTGCTCCATTTGAGGATGCAATGAGTCGTTCCTTCATTCGTTTTAACACTTCATCTATTTGTTCATCATCAAACGGTTTAACTAAGTAGTCTAGTGCTTGAACACGAAAAGCTTTTACAGCATAATCAGCATATGCGGTTGCAAAAACAATTAATGGAACGTGCTTCATATTTTGTAGTGCTTTAGCTAAATCTAAGCCAGACATTTGTGGCATTTCGATATCTATAAATACAACATCAGGCTCTTTTCGCATGACAACTTCTAGTCCTTTTTCCCCGGAATCGGCTTCGCCAACAATCTCCACTTCTTCATATTGATTTAAGAGAAAGGTTAACTCATCACGACTATAGGGTTCATCATCAATAATGACAATTTTTAATGTTTTTTTCAATTGCGCACCTCTCTTCTTTTTACCGGTATTGAAAATGAAACGGTTGTGCCTTTTCCAAGATCACTATCAATGCGTAGTGTCGATTCACTCCCATACATCATCTCTAACCTTCTATTAATATTAGCTAACCCTATCCCTGTACCTGTTTTGGACGTCACCTTTTCATTTCCTAGTTCTTGTATTCGCCCAGCCTCTATTCCTGTCCCGTTATCACAAATTAAGATGCACACTACATCTTTCTGCTTCTTTACAATAATAGATAGAAGACTATCCTGTTGCAGTTTCTTTAATCCATGCTTAATGGCATTTTCTACAATTGGTTGTAACGTCATTGGCGGTACCCTGCCAATTAGTGCCTCATCATCAATCTCATACTGAACAGACAATTTATCCGAAAAACGAGTTTGCTCAATTTCTAAATAAGCTTTCACATGTTTAATTTCTTCTTCTAAAGAGGTTTCAGTCGCAGTCGTTCCAGCTAAATTTTGTCTAAAAAAATGCGAAAGTGAAATTAACAGTTTTCTCGCTTTCATAGGATCAGTTCTTACTAAAGCAACAATAGTGTTTAAAGCGTTAAATAAAAAATGAGGACTGACCTGGGCCTGTAAAGCTTTAATCTCAGCTTGCTTAGCGAGCTCCAAATGACGTTCTACTTCAGAGAGTTCAAGCTGATGACTTAATAATGTTGACAACCCTTTGCTTAATTCAATGGTTGTTGGGGAAGGACCTTTTTCATTCTTGAAGTAAAATTTTAACGTGCCAATCGTTTGTTCCTTGATTTTTAAAGGGGCAATAATTGCAGCTTGTAACAAGCAGTGATTTTCCCCGCAATCTATTTCCTCCTGTTTGGCAATGACAAGCTTCCCATCTTTTAAGACTCGCTTTGTTGCAACGGTCTGTACCTTTTTATTAGGTAGATGATGATCCTCCCCTACACCTGCAAATGCAAGGATTTTTTCGTGATTGGTAATAGAAACGGCATCAACTCGGATTTCTTTTAATAAAATTTGACACGTAGGGAAAGCAGATTGTTCCGTTAATCCTTTCCGTAAATACTTCAATGTTAAATCTGCTAACTTTAATGCCTTTTGAGCTTGAATGGAGCCCATTCTCTCTTCTTCTTGGATGACATTACGTATAATTAAAATAAAAATAGCTGTCCCAATCCCATTTGCAACGATCATCGGAACACCAATATCCTGAACTAATAACAAGGCACGATCATAAGGGCGTGCAAGTAATAAAATGACTCCCATTTGAACTGCTTCTGCGAGCATTCCTACAATTAATGCTGTTTGTAAGGAGATGATTCGAGTGTTTTTTTTCTTTTTATAAAAATAGCCTGCAATTGCCCCGGCAATAATTGTCGACACCCCACAGGCAAAACCTGTAAAGCCACCTAGTAAATAACGGTGAGCTCCTGCAATTACTCCTGCTCCCACTCCAACTTTCCACCCACCTAATAGCCCTGCTACAACAACCCCTATCACACGGGAATTTGCAATCGCTTCACCATCTCCCAAATCGATTACCCAGCGGAAATACGTAGCTTGTTCAGGGTTAATCTTCAGTCCTGTATATGTACCAATAATTCCAAATAACCCAAAAATAGCAATGACACTCATTCTTGATCTTTTGGAAATTTCACGCCTTTCGATTAAGTGACGTACAAACTTAAACCGAGTCATAACAAAAGCCACTGTAACAATGATTCCTAAACGCTCAAGCATGACTAATATTAATTCCCACATCGTTCTATCTCCTAAATTGCATTGTCATTAAGCTGTTACTCTAGGAACAACCTTCTGTAATCTTATTACTAATTATACTCTATATCATTCTAAAGCATCCTCTTACTAAAGAGTTTCATTAGGTAAATTACAAGACACCCTATTATTTAGTGATTATCACAAACTATATTCATTCATCCAGTTCGTCAATTGTGATTATTTATAAAAAATAGGTGTTTCACATAAAGACAAACACCCTTTCCTCCATTAGACAAATTGCATAGACTAATAGCGGAAAGGACATAAGGAGGAATAATAATGAAAAAGGAAAAATTAGAATTTGAATATGATCTAGGAATTGACCTAGATAAACTTAATGTAGATGTTAATTTAGTAGAAGATTTCAATAAAAAATTCATGGAACTCTGTTTGGTAAAATTACAAAAAAGGAAACAAGAGAAATTAGCAGGCGATACCCTTCCTAAGGAATCTGAACTTAAAGGCCATGCCACTCTTAGTCAAGATGAACAACATGATCTAGCTAACCCTGAAACTCTTAGTCAAAACAACGAAGAAAGTGATAAAATTCTTGATTCAACAGACAAAAAGAAGAAGAAAAAGAAGAAAAACAAGAAAAAGAAGAAATAAAGACTGCAAATAATCCTGTGATTAGTAGGAAACATACACATCTCCCCTTAAGGATTTGTGTATGTTTACATAAACGTTTATTTTCTAATTATTAAGATCTTTAACACAGCTGGCGCAATTGTCTATACACATTGTGCATCATGTCCAGCTCCACTAATCATCATCTTATAAGAATAGCCTCATAATTTAGTTGACATCTCAAGTAAATTGGCCAGATCTTCGTCAAACCAAACTGTATCACGTGACCACATTTTTGTTAATTTGATCTGACACTCCCTCTGGTTGATAATACAGTCCGCTTGCTCTGCGCTATGTAGCTCCACCTCTGATATGACCTCCGCATCCTTATGACGTGCCTCCAATGAAACCACAACCTTATTTGGGATTACTGTATGTATGTTCGGTTAAACATTTAGCCGACCATTGTATATATAAATTCTCCGTCTAGTAACGAAGAACTGCCCCAAAACCGTTCAAAACGTTTTGAGACAGTCATTCTTTCATCATTTAAAACTCATTTTAGTAACCGTACCCTGCGCAAGCACATCCGATAATAACTAACAAGATGAACAATACAACGATTAACGCAAAGCCACCTCCGTGTGCAAATCCTGACATGCGTAACACCCCCTTTACGTTAGGTCAAATAGCAAAACTTAACTGCTATTCTTGGTACTATATGCAATTTACTTTCAACTTGTTTGGGTTAATTAATTGTTTTTTTAGAATTATCCTGAATGTGTTTTCAGACTAATTAAAAAGGATTTTCTAATTAAAACAGTAACCCAAGAAGGGATAGTATTCGCACCTCACTACCCCTTTTTCCTCGTTGCTATTTATTTGTATGATTTCTGCAAGCAACCTGCACTACACTTAAATCCAAGAAAATCCTCTACGGGGCTTATCATCCTCATCAGGACTTGATTCTACTTTTCTAGGAGGCCCAAACAAAAGTCTTGCCCAAGGGTCAACTATTTCTTTTTTCTTTGGCTCTTCTTTCTTATCTTCGACCGGCTTTTCAGGTTTCTTTTTATCAGGAATTTTCTTCTTATCGTCAGGCTTACAATCATCAATTGGCTTTTTTACATCCTCAATCGGCTTAGTTGGTTTTGGTTCTTTTCTGTCATGAAGAGGCTGTAGCGGCATAGGACTTCTACGCTCTGCTAACGGCTGTAATTGCTCTAAAGGCTTTTTCTTTTGTGTCATCTTCAAATCTCCTCCAAAGTTTTTCGATATGGTATTACCATATGGAGAAATGACACGGAATGATTGGGTATATGAGCACCTTTTTTAACATTTTCAAGAAAAGTTATAGCTTACAAAATCATTACACTGTCTAATGTATGAAAAAAACGCTTTGATTGAAAAGGTTGTGATTCCGCATCTCGACTTAATTGAAGAAACTCACTAACATTCATGTTCACTTCTTCTTCAAGTGAGTTGATTCCTAAAACTGGCTCATTTTCATATTCATTCACTAACCAACTGGCTAGTCCACTTGGAGAGCGAAGGATATTAAAAGATGTAACAACATGTTCAACATTAATAGATTCAAGCAACCTTAAAGCTTTTTCTAATTGAAAAAAGGCTGTTTCATCATCTTTTGTCCAGGCCGTTTGCACGAAAGATAATACTTCTTGCATCGTTTCTTTTGTATTAGGTTCAAATTGTTCCCGTAGTGGCAATTGGTCAATTAACGAAGAGAACGTTCCATCACCTAGCATAATTGTCTTCGGATCCATTTCATGGATCATAAAATATCCTATGAAGGCCGTTGGCAAAAAGATATATTGTAGGAATCCTGTTACAGCTTTAATGTTTGGAAACAGTAGTCGAATTGACTCCTGTTGTCCTGAATAAATATTCAAAATCTGTCCTACAAAAATTAAATCATTTTGTTTATATATTTGTGTTGACGGAGATAACCATTTATCGCCACTCTTTGCTTTTTCCTTCCAATACTCAGCATATCGGTATTTGCTCATCTTGCACCAACTTTCTTAAAGTATCACTGAAAAAAGACAGTCCTACTTCAAAATTAGGACTGTCCAACGTTGTCAAATAATTGATAGATCTTTTTATTATTAACTAAATATGTCATTTTATACGTTTAACATATGAATACAGTATTGGCGGGTCTTATGTTGAAGCAAAAGTGGAATATGGTTATAAATAACTACTTAATAATTTAAATTAATTATATCAAACGCTTTATTGACTCTACAATATGCAAAATTTATTTATTCGTAGCACCAATATTGAATAAGAACGACCACCTAAAAAGTAGAGCTTAAAAACAAAAAGTATTTAGGACCAACCCAGAACACCTTTTAATTCTTACATGCTTGTAAAAAAGATTCAAAGATTACATGTGCATAATTATCATTATCCCCATTTGGTAACATTCCTTCAGGATGCCATTGGAGCCCTAATACAAAAGAGTGTACTTTACTTTCAATTGCCTCAATTATTCCGTCACTAGCGGTTGCACTAAGTTGAAAATTGGCTGCGACTTTTCGATTTGCTTGATGATGGTAGCTATTAACTTTAAACTTCAACATATCTGTAATTTGGTGTAACAAAGATCCATCCTTCACATGGACATAATGAGATCCATGCGTCATCGGTGCAAGTTGTGTGTGTTGGAGAAGGTCCTTGTTTATTTGACTATAGATATCTTGGAACATGTCTCCGCCAACAGCGATATTCAATATTTGACAACCTCTGCAAATTGCTAAAATTGGTTTATCTCTTATTAAAAACTCCTTAATCATGTGCATTTCAAATTTATCTCGATTAGGACGTATTAACCCAAGTTTAGGATGAGGCTCTTCCCCAAACAATGTTGGATCAATGTCACCACCACCCGAAAGAAGGAGTCCATCAAGAAGCTCTACAAGTGACTCAAGTGAATTATGTTCAACAATATTTGGAAGAACGACCGGGATTCCTCCTGCGTTTGTCACTGCTTTTACATATTGGTGAGAAAGCATACTCTCCTTATTATCTTCTGATGTTGAAATTCCTATCAAAGGTTTCAATTCGTACCAACTCCTCAAGCTTTGTAGATAACGAAGGTGCATTTAACAAATATTTATTACGTTTTTCCATCTTTATACTTAAATAAGCCTGCAACCAAGATGCAGGCACATGATCTTTATTTACTTTTTCAGCCAATCTTCCTCAACAAATTCATGATTCATATTTACGCCTGTTTCATACCCTTCGGCTGCCGCTCCCATTAACCCAGTAAATCGTTTTGCTGCATCGCCAATAATGTAGAGGCCATTTACACTAGTCTTGCCATGTTCCTTTGTTTCAAATGCTCCATTTTTTGCTAGGGTTACACCAAGTTTTTCCGGAAGCATTGTCGCTTGTTCAGCACCTGTATTAACGATAAAAGCCGCTTTTCTGTTAATCGTTTCGCCGTCCGTAAAGACAAATTCCTTTAATAAACCATCTGTAGAAGTTATTTCTCTTATTTCTGTTTCGATTAAGCGGATACCGTGTTCGGCAACCTCTTTTTTTTCTATTTCTTTAAGTTCGGCCGGCCCATTCGTGGCGACGAGTAAATCTTGACTCCAATTATAGATCAAACGGATATAGTGAATGAGATCTTTTTGATTTCCAATAACAGCAAGAGGTAAGTCACGATGCTCCCACCCGTCACAATAAGGACATGAAAAAACCGATTTTCCATACGTTTGTTCTAACCCGCGAATCATTGGTAAGTGTTCCTTTAATCCAGTGGCAAAAATGATTTTTCGACTAGAGATGATTCTCCCTGTTCGTGTCGTTGTTTTAAAACGAGTATTATCATTTTTAACATCTTCAACTAGATCGTCTATAATCGTCACTTTGTCATACTTTTTCATCTGTTCAAGAGCTATTTCTCTCAGCTCAAAGGGTTTAATTCCGTCACGTGTTAGGAATCCGTGGGATTCATATGTTACTTCATTTCTAGGATGTCCTGAATCAATCAACACAACGCTTCTACATGATCTGCCAAGCACTAATGCCGCGCTTAAACCACCAGGTCCACCGCCGACAATTGTCACATCAACCGTTCGATGTTCCATCCCTAATCTCCTTTCTTCCTTTTCTTCTAAAAAAGCAAAATAAAAAAGGCAGACCTAGTCTGGAGGGCACTGAAAAAGGGTGTTTTTCCCTTTTTCAGTGCCCTCTAAGCAATGTGCGAAGCCGCTGCTATTTTTTAAAAAAAGCCTACCATGAGTGATTTTCTCATAGCAGGCTTGCAGCGTGCGGAGCCATTGCTACTTAATCGAGCCGTAGAAAAAGGTTGAATTTTACCTTTTTTTGTGGCTTCCCTAGTCTGCCCCTAATTCTCACGTATTACTCTTCATCCCAAACTTTTACTTCTTGCATCGTATCGCCTTGTTTAATACGGTATACAGAATCAAGACCTTCTACAACTTGTCCAAATACTGTATGCACACCATCTAAATGAGGTTGCGGCTCATGCACGATGAAGAATTGGCTACCGCCCGTATCTTTTCCTGCATGTGCCATAGAAAGAGCACCTGCAACATGCTTATGTGGATTACCTTGTGTTTCACATTTGATTGTGTAACCAGGACCTCCAGTACCATTTCCAACTGGGCAGCCACCTTGAGCTACAAACCCTGGAATAACACGGTGGAAAGTTAATCCGTTATAGAACCCTTCATTCGCTAGCTTTTCAAAATTTTCAACGTGACCTGGTGCAGCTTCTGGATAAAATTCAATAACGAGCTTTTCACCATTTTCAAACGAAATAGAACCTTTTTTCATATGTATAGCCTCCAATTTGATTTAGATTCACTTTATTGTACACGATTCAGATTCCAATGTGAAATTGAAATGATTAACGTAAACATTTTATGAATAATTTGAGCTATTGATATTGTCCAACCTCTAATCAAAAAGCTGTTGAAAATATTTTCTCAACAGCTTTACCATATATCTCTTACTCTCTTGCTAGCTTGACAGTTTCCACAAATTTCTTAGCCTTATCCGTTATAGAATGAAGTGCCTCCTCATTAATCGTAGCTGGTACAAGGGTACTCCCAACACCTAGGCCTACTGCACCCGCTTTAATGTAATCGGCCGCATTCGCTAAATCAATGCCTCCTGTCACCATTAATGGAATATGAGGTAACGGACCTTTAATATTTTTTATATATGAAGGTCCAACAGTATTTGCTGGGAACACTTTTATTAGATCAGCACCATTTTCATAAGCAGTCAAAATCTCTGTCGGAGTAAAGGCACCAGGAATACTTAGTACGCCATATCGCTTAGACAGCTTAATTGTTTCTGCATTAACCGTTGGAGAAAAAACAAATCTTGCTCCAGATAAAATGGCTGCTCGTGCCGTTTCTGGATCTAAGACAGTCCCCGCCCCTACGATCACATCATCATTCTCAAGCTCTATTGCTACTTTCTCGATAATTGACATGGCTCTTGGTGTTTCCACTGTAATTTCAAGGGCCTTAACGCCCCCTTCCCTTAACGCTTTACCTATTTCAACAATATTTTCGGGCTTTGAACCACGTATTACTGCAACGATTCCACTTTCTGTAATCTGTTCCAATAAACTCATCGCTTCCTCCAATTCAATAACGTCACAATGCCAACGTTGTTATTTTTGTCAATAGTTGCTTATTTTGTAGCTGCTTTAGCAAGTTTCCTTACACTTTTCTTCATGCCATACAGTAATATGCTTGATACATTACTTGCAACCAATTCGTTAAGTCCTTCTATTTCATTTAATTTTATACCCCAAAGCTCTTCATCTTCTAATACCGACGCTGTTAAGCGGGAAACATCTGCACCGTCATTCTCAAATTGCTCCCACGCTTTTGTTAACGCCGAAAGTGCTTCTTTATTATCACGAATCGTATATTCGTCATTGCCCCGTCGTCCAATTAGAAAATCTCCATCATTTCGATCAGGACGATAATAGACAATGAGAGCTGCTAGTGAAAACAATATCGATTGCGGCAACTTCTTTGTTTGCTTTATATAATCCAACATAGAAGGAATGAGTCTTGATTTGTATTTATAAACAGCATTCATACCGATATCCGTTAAAAAATGCTTGTTATATGGGTTTTCAAATCTTTCTATGACTGATTCAACAAACAATCTCTTTTCCTTCTCATCCATCTTCACAGTAGGAAAGATCTCCTCAATCATACCGTTTTTCACAAATTCACCTAAATCAGGATCCTGTATCGCTTCTAAGACGGTATCAACACCAGATAGGTAACAAACCGAAAACATCATTGTATGAGGGCCATTTAATAACCGAACTTTTAATTCACGATATGGCGTAATCGGACCCCATTTCACATTTAAACCAGCTTGATGAAACGGTAAGCGCTCTGCCACATCCTCCCCTGCCTCAATGGCAAATAAATGGTACGGTTCTCCGGCTGTTAAAAGAACATCTTCATACCCAAGAAGGTCTCTATACTCCTCAACATTGTCTTTAGGATATCCTGTCACAATCCGGTCGACTAATGTATTGCAAAACTGATTATGATTGTTGACCCAAGTAATAAACTCCTTAGGCATATTCCATTCTTTTGCATATCGTAGAACAAGCTCTTTTAGTACGTCACCATTTCCTTCTACTAATTCGCACGGGATTAAGACTAAACCTGCCTCAGGCTTTGTGTTCATCACCTTATAACGATGGTACAAAAAGGCTGTAACCTTTCCAGGAAAAGATAAAGGCGATTTTTGCTTATCATATGTTTCTTCTAAGTAGGTAAGGCCGGCTTCAGTTGTATTAGAAAAAACAAACTGAATGTCGGGTGATTCTGCTACCTTTAAAACTTCGTCCCAATTGCTATATGGATTAATACCTCTAGAGATCGATGAAATAATTTCGTTACGTTCCACGATCTGCCCATTTTCAATCCCTCTTAGAGCAAGAGTGTATAACCCATCCTGAGCATTAAGCTTTGGTACAACTTTCCCGTAAGGTGTTGGCTGTATCGCTACCACTTTCCCATTAAACAACCCTTGTTTATTTAATTCATGAATCATCCAATCCACAAATCCTCTTAAAAAATTCCCCTCTCCAAATTGAACAATTTTTTCTGGCAAGTGATCTTGATTTTCATATGTTACTTGAGCAGAAAGGTTTTCTAATTTTATTGAAAGGCTTAATTGTTCCAATTAAAAATCACTCCTTAGTTGAGTTTGCGAAAAAGAATTATAAAATGACACCATCTTTAAAGATGGAAATCTCTTTAAATCCGTTCTTTTCATTATTAGTACGAACGTCTCCTGAAGCTAATTCAATGATGTAATCAAACAATTCATCTGTCAGTTCATCCATTTCTTTTCCATAAATAAGTTCACCAGCATTGAAGTCAATCCAGTTTTTCTTCTTCTCAAAGAGCTTACTGTTCGTTGACATTTTTACTGTTGGAACAGGTCCACCAAACGGAGTTCCTCTTCCTGTTGTAAAAATGACGATATGTGCTCCTGAGGCTGCTAACGCCGTAACCGATACAAGATCATTCCCAGGTCCTTGAACTAAATTCAGCCCAGGCTCCGTTACGCGTCCTCCGTATGGCAATACATCGTTGACAGGAGAGAATCCTCCTTTTTGAACACAGCCTAGTGACTTTTCTTCTAACGTTGTAATACCGCCTTTTTTATTACCTGGTGACGGATTTTCATAGACTACTTGCTCATGCTTAATAAAGTATTCTTTAAAGTCATTGACTAAATCAACAATCATACTGAAAACCTTTTCATTTTTTGCCCGGTTCATGAGAAGTGTTTCTGCTCCAAACATTTCAGGTACTTCTGTTAAAATCGATGTACCTCCGTGTTCGATTAATTTATCCGAAAAGGACCCTACAAGTGGGTTCGCTGTAATTCCTGAAAAGCCGTCAGAGCCTCCACATTTCAAACCGACCTTTAATTTTGATACAGGTACTTCTTCACGTGTGAACGTTTTTGCATAGGAAACAATCTCATCAAGTAGTTCTAACCCTTCCTCTAACTCATCATCAGCTTCTTGTACGCTTAAAAATCTCACTTTGTTCTCATCAAAATCACCAATCACTTTTTTGAATTCAGCAATATGATTGTTCTCACAACCTAAACCAAGTACTAGAATACCTGCAGCATTAGGATGATGTACGAGATTACTTAATATCTTCTGCGTATTGTGAAGGTCATCCCCAAGTTGGGAACAGCCAAACAGATGCGGGTAATGATATACACCGTCAATGCCCTCGCCCCTGTACTGACTATCAGCCATCTTCGCCAAAAGCTCCGCCGTTTTATTAATACAACCTACTGTGTTTATAACCCAAATTTCATTTCGAATTCCAACCTCGCCATTTGCTCGAACATAACCTTTAAACGTTCGTTGCTCTGCTTGACTAATTGACTGAGAGGTTTCGTTTGGAGTAAACGTATATTCTAATGTTCCTGATAAATTCGTTTTCGTGTTATGAGTATGAACCCAATCCCCCACTTCAATTGTTTCTGTTGCATGCCCAATTGGAAATCCATACTTCCTTATATCTTGATCCTTTTCTATTGTTGCTATCGCCACTTTATGTCCTGTTGGAATAGCAACCTTTAAAGGAATGTTTCTATCTTCAAATTGCAAGGTCTCCCCAGCTTCATAATTTTTAAGTGTGACAACTACATTATCAGCCTTATTAACTAAAAGATAATTTGAGCTCATATTGACCTCCTTTTTATTATTTTCATAGAGTTCAAGAAAAATAACAACGTTGTTATTTTAATTTTATAAAAGGGGACGGTAAATATCAATTAAGAAAAAATTAATTTACTAACTTATACTGCTTTTGATCTTGCTCTTTCTTCTGTAAATAATTTGAAAGAATCCGACCATAAAATGCTGCCAGCGTTTGTTGAAAAAGCGTTCCGAGGACAATAGGTACGGAAACAGGAGCTGGAAAATATAAAATAGCTATAGTCGCCCCGACACTTATATTTCTCATCCCACTATTAAACAATAAACTTATGATTACATCGTTTTCAAATCTTAAGAGCCTCCCTAAAACGACACCAAGTAAGTAACCTAGTGACGCGATACAAAAAACAATCATTGCAATAGAGATAAGTTTCCAATTAAAGCCTAAAACAGGAGCTGCTACGGAACTATTAACGGCAATAACAAAAAATAAGCCCAGTTTAGAAAAAGGAGCGAGTGTCCCTTTCACATCTTTCGTCTTTAGCGCTGGAATATAATTTAAAGCAATCCCTAATAACGATGGAATAACAATCATTAAAAACAAATTCGACATTAAACTCCATGTATTAATGTCAATGCTCGCACCAACAAACAGGTGCAGAGAAAATGGGATAACAAATGGGGCTAAAAGTGTGTTCACTAAGACAATTAATAATGAAACAGAGGAATTTCCTTTATAAATCGAAACCCACATCAAACTAATTACTCCTGTTGGAATAATAAAGGCAATAATTAATCCTACAACGGTTAAATAATCACTTGGAAAAAACAAATGTCCTAACAGAAAAGCAATACATGGCATTAGAAGTTGAATGATCCCCAGTGAGAGAAAAATCGGTTTAGGGTGTACGATCGCAGTCTTAATCTTTTCTATTCTTACCCCAATGCTACTCGCTAAAGTAATAAAGGCAAAAACCCATGGAACGAAAACAACCCACGACTGAATGTAATTGGATAAAACCAAACCTAACACGACACTACTTGGTGTTATAAAGGGCATCGCTTTTTCTAAATGCTGATTTATAGTCTGAATCATACTCATACTCCTCACTTTAATTCCAACTCGTACGTTTCACTTATAAATCTTACTTTACTTTGATATAATAAGTAAATAGATTAACAACGTTGTAATTTTAATTGGAGGCAGACTATGGGGATAACAATAAAGGATATAGCCAAGCATGCAGGAGTAAGCTACTCAACGGTATCAAAGGCTTTAAGAGACAGTCCATTAGTGAAAAAACCGACGAAAATAAAAATTATGAAAATAGCAGAAGAATTAGGGTATCAACCGAACGTAGCGGCAAGAAGCCTTGTGCAAAAAAAGTCGTTTACAATCGGAGTCGTTTGGCCAAGTGTCGAAAGAATTGCCCCGTCAATTTTGATTACAAAAATAAACGACCTTTTAGAAGAAAAATCCTATACAACACTTTTGTCTATTAACAAAGTTGAATCAGCGATTGCTACATTCAACCGGTTTCAAGTAGACGCTATCTTAGTTTTCGGAGAAAATAAAACCGTTCTTAGTGACTCTTCTATTCAGACAACCGTTCCGATTCTTTATTACGGACTGAAAGAAAACTCAACGTATCCAACGATTGATGTCAATCGAAGAAAGGCAATTAAATTAGCTGTGAATTACTTACAAGAAATTGGTCATAAGAAAATTGCTTTTATAGGTGACTTATCAGACGTTGATCCTCTTCAAAAAGAGAAAGCAATCGGTTTTTTTGAAGCGATGAACGTTAAACGAGCTTCCGAATTACCTGACTTAGTAATCCCTACTAATGGTCTAGAAGTTCATGACGGATTTCATGCTGCAAAAACTTTACTATCAAATAATACGGATATAACAGCCATAATTAGCGGGAGCTATGATTTAACACGTGGGATTCTTCGAGCAACTAGCGAGCTGGCTCTTCACGTGCCAAAGGATCTCTCTATTATTAGCTATGACAATATTCCACAGTCAGACAACTTAGAGGTAACGTTATCTACTGTAGGTGTACCTGTAACTAGAATTGCCAAGCAAATTAATGAAGCCCTTCTATCTATCATAGAAGGGAATGACATTCAAGACTCCATTATTTTAGAGCCTGAATTAAATATTGCTAACTCTTGTGCTCCTTTTGGGTGGTATGACTGATTAAACGAGTATTAGGGGGTGTCAAAAGTCAAAAATAGACTTTTGGGCACCCCCTAAGCAATAACCGGAATCTCTATATCTTTTTATACTCCTTGTAAGGACTGGGTCTTTTCTCGCAAGCTGAGTAGCGAACGGAGCATTTCCGCTTTTGTTCCGGACAAAAAGAAGACTGTCAACCTGTAATGTTGGCAGTCTCCTTTAAATTCAGTCAGCTATTTTGCTACTTTTTTTACAAGTGGTAAATCTAAACGAATTAAATCTTCATAACGCTCACGTCTAATCACTTCAAACGCCTCTCCGTCCTCAACAAACACAACAGCAGGACGAGGAATTCGGTTGTAATTATTAGCCATTGCATAACCATAAGCGCCTGTACAAAATACAGCTAAAATATCTTCATGGTTTGCTTTTGGCAAAGGCAAATCCCAAATTAACATGTCGCCACTTTCACAACATTTACCTGCAATGGAAAATGTTTCAGTCGCTTCTTCATTTGCTCGATTTGCTAGAACTCCTTCATACTCTGCCTGATACAATGCTGGACGAAGGTTATCACTCATTCCACCATCAACAGCAAGGTAATCTCGAACATTTGGAATATGTTTTTTAGAACCAATCGTATAGAGCGTCGTCCCTGCATCCCCAACAAGTGAACGGCCGGGTTCAATCCAAATTTCTGGCATCGTAAGATTAGCTTCAGCAGCTTTTTGCTTAACAACTTCAATCATCTTTGTCACATATTCACCGGCTGGAAGCGGAGTATCTCCTTCAATATAACGAATTCCAAAGCCACCGCCTAAATTTAAAACGGTTGGGATAAAGCCAAAGCGCTCTTTCCACTCAACTACTAATTCAAACATTTTCTCAACGGCCATGACAAAGCCCGTTGTTTCAAAAATTTGAGAACCGATATGACTGTGTACACCCAACAGGTTCAACCACTCATCTTCAAAAGCAGTTTGAACAGCTTCATGCACTTGACCACTTACGAGATCAAAGCCAAACTTTGAATCTTCTTGTCCTGTTGAAATGTAATCATGCGTATGAGCTTCGACCCCTGGTGTGATTCGAAGTAATATATTCATTTTGTAATTCTTTTCTTTACTGATACGACTTAATTCAGTTAGTTCATAAAAATTATCAACTACGACACAACCAATTTGAGCTTCAACAGCCATTTCGAGCTCTTCTAAACTTTTATTATTGCCGTGAAAATGTACACGCTCCATTGGAAAACCGGCTTCAATTGCTGTAAATAGTTCTCCTCCAGAAACGACATCCAAGCTTAATCCCAACTCATCAGCAAGTTGGAACATCGCCATACAGCTGAATGCTTTACTCGCATAAGCTACTTGGTATGGGACATTTTCCTTTTTAAATGCTTCTTGAAATTGCAAAGCGCGTTCACGAATAAGTGCAACATCATAAACGAATAATGGTGTTCCATATTGCTTTGCAAGTTCAACTGTATTAACACCGCCTATTACTAAATGGCCTTGTTCACTAATTTGACTCGTTCCGTGTGTATACATCCATGGTCTCTCCTTTTATCTGTTTCAACAGAGTTGACTCACGCTGAAAATGGCAGCTTCCCCACCAACCCTTAGTCCTATAAAAAAACAGCTAATGCTACTACACTAGCTGCTTAAATGGCATTTATTCTCCACTACAGTTTGCAGTGATATTTAAGTCATGAAAATTAAAAATGAATGTCTATACTTTATCATAATAACGAGTTTTGATCAAGACTATGTATATACCCCTCGGAGTAGGGGTCAGACCCCGCTTTATCTCACTAAAGCGGGGTCTGTATACATTATTCTGATTTTTGCTTGATTGGATCTTGCGGGTGAAGAAAAGTAGGTCGATATCTCATGGATGGTACCGATGAACGAACAAGTATGTGCCAAGCAGAGACTGGGTCAAATGGCAGAAATGGCCACAAATATGGTTTTGCAAATGTTTTAATTGATGCTAAGAATAGAACAAATATGGTCATCCCAATTATAAACCCAGGTGCTTTAAAGGCAGCAACGGCAACAAGTAGGAACACTCGAATAGCACGTAAGGCAACCCCTAATTCATAACTTGGTGTTGCAAACATACCAATGGCACCTATCGCTACATACAAAATAACTTCCGGTGTGAAATAGCCAACCTCAATCGCGATTTCCCCAATTAAAAGAGCTGCCACTAAACCAAGAGCTGTAGCTAATGGAGAAGGTGTATGAATGGCTGCCATCCTCAGTAGTTCAATTCCAAGTTCTGCAAATAGTATTTGTAAAAATACAGGAATGTTGGTCGTTTCATTTGGACCAATAAAATCTAAAGCTGGTGGCAATAGATTTGGATTCATCGTAAGCAACAGCCAAAATGGTAAAATAAGTAACGAAAACATAATCCCAATAAACCGTGTCCATCGTAAAGCTGTCCCTATAAACGGTGCTTGGCGATACTCTTCAGCATGTTGAACATGGTGAAAGAATGTTGTTGGTGTAATAATTACACTTGGTGACGTATCGACCATAATGAGTACATGCCCCTCAAGTAAATGATTCGCCGCAACATCAGGTCGCTCTGTATATCTAACGAGAGGAAATGGGTTAAATCCTTGTTTCACAATATATTCTTCAACTACTTTATCTGACATTGTCAAACCATCGATGTTAATCGCTTTTAATTCTTTTTTTAGAATTTCAACCATTTTCGGATCCGCTACCCCATCAATATAGGAAATACAAATATCCGTTTGTGATCGTTGACTGACTCTCATGATTTCATTTCTTAGCCGATCGTCTCGAATACGTCGACGAGTAAGAGCTGTATTAATAATAATGTTCTCCGTATAACCATCACGAGATCCACGTACAACTCGTTCTGTATCAGGTTCTTCTGGTCCACGTGTTGGGTAACTTCTAACATCAATGACAATTGCCCGATCTTCACCTTCCACTAGAATGAAAACAAGACCGGAAAGCATTTGAGTCGTCGCATCTTCTAAGTTATCAACGAATTCCACTTGTACATGGGGTAGGTGATTTATAATTGCTTGTTGTACATTCGTCGTTTCATTTACTCTCCCTCGGGACTCTAACAGCATCAATTCCCTAATCTGTTCAATAATGAACTGAATGTCGCACAATCCATTAACAAAGTAAATTTGAATATGCTTATCAAGAACTGTTAATGTTCGAACCCCAACGTCAAACGATGTACCAAAACCAAGTCTTTTTTTCAGCTCAGCCTCATTTTCAACAATATTTCGTGATATCGGGGTCTCTTTCTTCTCATGTGCTTGACTCATGATATCCGCTCCGTTCCAAAATGATTTCCACTGCTTGCTTTGTAATAGGGGCTCCTCTTTTTAATGCATCAAATCCAGCCATCTTCCCAATGTCCCCTACACCAACCACAACAGGAATATCTAATTCATCCAAAATATAGACCGTATCGCCATTTATTCTTCCTATTTCTAAATCTGGTATTCCTTCCTTATCGACTCCAAATTCTGTTAAATGGCCATACCTGTCTATACTGATATCTACATGAGTCCACTCACTAGAGTGGGTTGAAGAAGCTACAGCAATGGCTCCGAGTACTTCTATTTGTGGATGAGTCGCTACAAAGTGCATCGCCTTTTCTCCGACTCCCTCATCTCGCTGGCCACAATCATCAAACATAACAAGAACAGGATCATAAGGAGTTTTCATAATGAGAGAGACGATCTCTTCCCCACTAATAGGGGTAGGATTCCCATATGAGTAACTTATACATCTCCCGCCTATTTCTTTAGCTACAAATTCAACAACTTGCTTGGCGTGTTCATCTCCATCTGTAATCAGTATCACTTTTCGTCTCTCCATTATTTGATCACCCCTTTGGTTTAAAGAAGATTGCTACTAAAAAACTGAACAAAATCGTTGAGGAAATTCCGACTGATGTAACCTCAAAAACACCCATACCAATTCCAAAAAATCCATAGCGGTCCCCTTCTGACATCGCTCCATGAACAAGAGCATGTCCAAAGCTAGTAATAGGAACCGTTGCACCAGCTCCAGCAAAGTCAATCAATCGATCATATAAATGAAATCCATCAAGCAAAGCTCCCGCTACTACTAGCGTGCTTAAAGTATGAGTCGGGGACAACTTGCCAATATCCATCAGCATCTGCCCAAGAAAACAAATAAACCCTCCTACGACAAAGGCTGCAAGATACTCAAACATGCCTACTCCTCCCGTTCAAATGCAACTGCATGAGCGATACTTGGAATTGATTCTTTTTGTTGGATCATTAAAGGACTTAATAGCGCTCCTGTTGCAACAACAAGCATTCGCTTAATCCTGCCTTCTTTCATTTCTTTAAAGAGATGTCCAAATGTGACAACAGCTGGACAAGCGGCTCCACTACCTCCTGAAAAAACAGGCTGCTCTTGGTGATAAATCATCACACCGCAATCTTCATACCGATCAAGTGTTATTCCCTTATCTTGTACTAGCTTGCGCAATATTCCACTTCCTACACGTGAGAGATCACCTGTTACGATCACATCATAATAAGATGGATCACGTCTCGTCTCTTTTAAATGTGTAATTAAAGTATCTGCAGCAGCTGGCGCCATCGCTGACCCCATATCAAAAGGCTGTTTAATTCCATAATCTCTCACCTTCCCAATTGTTGCATCTGTCACTTTTATCAAAGAAGGCTTTTTACCAATGACGACAGCACCTGCTCCCGTTACAGTAAATGTAGATGAATCAGGACGTTGCCCTGCAAATTCAGTAGGATAACGAAATTGACGCTCAGCAGTTGCATTATGACTGCTTACGGCAGTTAACGTTAAATTTGCTGTACCTGTATCTACAAAAAGTGCCGCTAGTGCTACTCCTTCCATAACTGTTGCACAAGCAGCAAACAAACCAAAATAGGGAATATCTACTTCCCTTGCATAATAATTAGATGTAACAATTTGATTGAGTAGATCACCAGCAAAAAAATAATCCATTTCCTCGCTTTTCTTTTCTGCCTCCTTTAATGCAACCTCTACTGCATCTTGCATTAACTGACGCTCAGCTAACTCCCAATTTTCTTGCCCGGCATACAAATTATCGTAGCTCACATCAAAACAGCTTCCGAGGGGACCTTTTAACTCTTCTGGGCCAACTGCAGTTCCAGCCCCCTGTATGTATACAGGTTGATCAAAATGCCATGTTTGCTTCCCTCGTCTCTCCAACTCAAACACGTCCTTTACGAATTAATCAACATTTCAACAAGCATCCTAGTTAGCCCTACTAAATAAGCAGAAAGCACACCAAATGCAATTACGGCTCCAGTTAATTTGAACATATTCGCACCAATCCCAAACACTAATCCTTCACTTTTATGCTCTAGAGCAGCACTCGTCATTGCATTCGAAAATCCAGTCACAGGAACCAACGAACCAGCCCCAGCAAACTGACCAAGCTTGTCGTAAATTCCGAACCCTGTTGCTAAAGCGGCCAATAAAATCAACGTTGCCAAAGTCGGACTCATTGCTTCTTCTTGTGTAATAGGCAAAAAAGTCATATATATTCGGCTAATTCCTTGTCCAATCGTACAAATTAAGCCACCTATTAAAAAAGCTTTTAAGCCATTTTTTATAACATGACTCTTTGGTTGATAAAGCTTTATATTTTTTTGATACAATTTCTTTTGTTGCTCATCGACTGCCATTTTCCTATCCCGCCTCCTAATTACAACCTTTCCCTTACTTACCACACGAAAAAATCAGTAATCTTAGTGAGGTATAAATAATATAGATGGTTGCTGTAACGTTAGTATGACTATTGCATCGACATATCATTCTAGCAATGGGTCCTTTTTTAAGAAATGGAATAAAAAAACCGAACAAGGAACATTATGTTCCTTGTTCGGTCCATACATTTAAATACTGACCTTCACCATTTTATCTTCCATATTTCGCTCTTTTAACCAACTTGTGTAATCATATTTCTGTTCTATATAGACTTGATGCCAAATCATAAAGGATAAGACAGTCCAAATTTTCCGACTGCGATCTGCTTTATCTAAGCAATGTTCTTCAAGGAGATGATGAACATACGTTTTATCTAGGTAAGCATCTGTCTCACTGTCTGAAATTAACTTCTTGGCATAGTCATACCATTCGTTTTTTAACCAATGACGAAGAGGTACTGGAAAGCCTAGCTTCTTACGCATAAATACATGGTCTGGTACAATTCCTTCAAAAGCTTTCCGTAAAATATATTTTGTTGTCCCATTTGTCGTTTTCCACTCAACGGGAATGTGAGAGGCTAGCTCAAACACCTCTTTATCCAAAAATGGCACGCGTAATTCGAGCGAATGAGCCATTGTCATTTTATCAGCTTTTACTAATATATCTCCACGTAACCAAGTGTATAGATCTAAATGCTGCATGCGATTGACAGAATGCTGCTGACTAGAATGTTCATAGATTTTTTTCGTTATTAATTCATTTGAAAACCCCGCATTGTAAGAAATAAGGAGCTTTTCCTTTTCTAATTCTGTGAACATCTTTGCATTGCCAATATATCGTTCTTCCAGTGGGGTTGTCCCACGTTCAAGAAAACTCTTACCTTTCATACCTTCTGGCAAAATTGCTGCTAGTTTCCGCAGCTTTTTCTTTAGTACTGTTGGAACGTACTGAAAACAAGCTAGACTTTGCGGTTCTCGATAAATATTATACCCACCGAAAAGTTCGTCTGCTCCTTCACCAGAAAGGACGACTTTCACCCTTTCACTTGCTTCCTTGGCAACAAAGTAAAGTGGAACACAAGCCGGATCAGCTAAGGGATCATCCATGTGCCACATGATCTTAGGTAACTCCTGCCAATACTCTTGCGCTGTAATCACTTTGCTATAATTTTTAATATTAAGCTTTTCTGCACTTTCTTTTGCCACATCTAATTCACTATAGCCATCTTGGCTGAACCCAACCGAATATGTTTCTAGATCCGGTTTAATATCTTTAGCAATGGAAGCGATGATTGTGGAATCAATTCCTCCTGAAAGGAATGATCCAACTGTTACATCACTACGCATATGTTTTTCGACAGACTCATACATCTTCTCTCTAATTTGCGATACCCAGTCTTCCTCCGTTTTATTAACGGGGCTAAACATCGGTTTAAAATATGATTTTATAATTGCTTCCTGCCCTATTTTCTTAACAAGATAATGTCCAGGTTCTAGCTTAAAAATATCTTTAGTAAGTGAGTATGGTTCAGGCACATACTGAAAGGACAAATAATGATGAAGAGCCTGTGAATTAACTTCTGAATTTTCGTCAATTTCTAAGCTTTTCTTTTCAGAAGCACAGATGAAACTGTCTTTACCTTCTTTATAGAAGAAAGGTTTGATTCCAAAATGATCACGCGCAGCAAACGCCTTCTTTTCATGACTATCCCATATAACAAAAGCAAACATTCCTCGTAAATACTGTATAACTTGTTCCCCTACTTCACTATATAGAGCAAGAATCACTTCTGTATCCGAATCCGTTTCAAAGTGCTTGCCTTTAGCTAAAAGATCTTGTCTTAATTCAACATAATTATAAATCTCTCCATTAAAAACGATCCAATATCGCCCATTCATATAGGAAAGAGGCTGATAGCCACCTTCTAAATCAATAATACTTAAGCGGCTAAATCCTAATTGAACATGGTCTCCATTCATATACCCTTCCTGGTCCGGACCACGATGAGGAATCATTTTGTTCATTTCTTTAAGTTTATAAACACTTTTTTGAGGTTCATTAAAAATACAGGCTACAAAGCCACACATAAACTTGCACCTACTTTTCTTCTAAAATATACTTTTCGTAGTATGAGGAGTAACTACAACTCGTATTCATTCATTAGACGTAGGTTTTCGTAGAGAGGATTCATATATGTATAAATTTTTTTCACTTGGAAATACAGGCTATATTTTAACAATTAAAATAAACTGCACATCATCACTTAAAGGCAACAAATGCAATACAAAAAAAGGGCACAGAAAAGATTTTTACCTTTTTGTGCCCTATAAGTACTCTTTCTATCTACATATCTCCCATTTCAAGCTTCATTTGCTCAAGAATTTTCTTCTCAAGCCTTGATACTTGAACTTGGGATATTCCTAACCTTGTTGCCACTTCTGATTGTGTTTGATCTTTGTAATAACGAAGATAAACGATCAGCCGCTCCCTCTCATCAAGGTCACGAATGGCCTCTTTTAATGCAATCTTATCAAACCATTTTGTCTCCGTTTGATCAGCTATTTGGTCTAACAACGTAATTGGATCTCCATCATTTTCATAGACAGTTTCATGAATAGAAGAAAGGGATCTGCTCGCCTCCCCTGCAAACACAACTTCTTCTGGTGTAATTTCTAATGCCTCAGCAATTTCGTTCACTGTCGGTGTTCGTCCTAATGATTTCGTCATTTCATCCTTCATTTTGCGGATTTTATTTCCTAACTCTTTAATGGAACGACTTACTTTAACAGTTCCATCATCACGAAGGAAACGTTGAATTTCACCAATGATCATAGGAACAGCGTAGGTTGAGAATTTTACGTCATAGGACAAATCAAATTTATCAACTGATTTGATGAGCCCTATGCAGCCAATTTGAAACAAATCATCAGCTTCATAGCCCCGATTCATAAAACGTTGAACAACAGACCAAACAAGTCTCGTGTTACGATTAACAATTAAATCCCTAGCATCTTGGTCCCCTTCCTGACTCCTAGCAATGAGCGCCTTTACTTCGGAATCAGAAAAATGTGCCTGTTTCTTCTTTTGTTGTTTTACCTCGACATCCATAGGCAAAACTCCTTAATTACACATAGCTTTGCTATTTGTAAGTGTTTTTTTTACAAAGACAGTTGTACCAATCATCGGTTCAGATACCACTTGCAGTTCATCCATGAAATTTTCCATGATTGTAAAGCCCATGCCTGAACGTTCAAGCTCTGGCTTTGTTGTAAAGAGAGGCTGGCGCGCTTCCTCAATATCTTGAATGCCCATCCCCTCATCACGAATTGTGAGTTCTATCGTTCCATTGTTAAGCGTACAATGAATATAGACCATTCCGTCCGGCTGATTATGATATCCATGAATGATCGCGTTTGTGACAGCTTCAGATACAACCGTCTTAATCTCCGTCATCTCATCCATAGTAGGATCTAGCTGAGCAATAAACGCTCCCACTGTCACACGTGCAAACGACTCGTTTTGGCTCTGGGCTGAAAACTTTAAATCCATTACATTTTGCATCGCTTAAGCCACCCCCAAAGTTTGTAAAGCAAATTGTTCACTGTCTTCTAAGCGGATAATTTTAAACAATCCTGACATTTCAAACAAGCGTTTCACAGATGGAGAGATTGCACAAACAACCATTTCCCCACTATTTGCTTTTACTTGTTTATATCTACCTAAAATAACACCTAAACCAGAACTATCCATGAACGATAATAACTCTAAGTTTAAGACAATATGCTTTACCTGACCATCAGCGAGTACTTGTTCAACTTGACCTCGTAATTCCTCTGCCGTATGGTGGTCAAGTTCGCCCTGCAACCTTACGAGTAACACACTACCTTTTTGTTCTAAATCAATTTGTAAACTCATTTCAATCACTCCCTCTAGTTCGCTCACAAGTATGAGTTATCATAGTGAATGTTCTTTTACAGTTCACTATAGGTCTTTGCTAGAGAGAATTTCGCCTTTTCCCTTTGCGCTTCCTGCAAGGTGACAAAACTAGTCTGTATTCGTAAAAAGTTGTCAAAACAAGTTATGCTGCTCCAAATTTCGCTAGCGTTCGTTTAAACAATTTCCACCAAGAGGCTTCAAGAACATCATCGCCCGCAACTAAAGGCGTTTCACTTAATATATCCCCTTCTTTCTCAATGAAGAGCTTTCCAACTTCGTCTCCTTTTTTGACAGGTGCACGTAAATTAGCCTCAATTTCTAGACGTTCTGTCACATCGTCTATTTTCACTCCTTTTTTCGTTAGGATTGAAACAGATTCAGACGTAACGACAGGTATTTGGTCTTTATCCCCTTTGCTTACTTCAACATCAGCTAATACGTGCTCACGATCATAAAGCTTATGTGCTTGAAACTGACTAAATGCATAATCAAGCATCGACGTAATTTGAGCATTTCGTTCTTTCGGAGATGGTGCACCCATAATAACCGTAATGACTCGCATCCCATTTTTCTCAGCGGTTGCCGTTAAACAATACATGGCTTCTCTCGTATATCCTGTTTTTAATCCATCTACACCAGGATAGAACTTAACTAATTTATTTGTATTAACAAGCCAGAATTTATCTTCTTCTGAATCAGCCCGTAAATAATCTTCATAAATGCCTGTGAATTTCGTTATCTCATCATACTTTAGGAGTTCTTTTGAAATCATCGCTAAATCATAAGCAGTTGTATAATGATTTTCTGCCGGAAGACCATTTGTATTAATGAAATTTGTATTCTCAAGTCCTAACTCTTTCGCTTTGTCATTCATCATGGCAACAAATTCTTCTTCGGTTCCAGCTAAATGTTCAGCCATTGCAACGGATGCATCGTTTGCAGAAGCGACGGCAATTGCCTTTAGCATATCTTCTACACTCATTTCCTCGCCAGGTTCTAAGAAGATTTGAGAACCTCCCATGGAAGCTGCATACTCACTTGTACGAACCATATCTTCATAAGCAATCGCTTCCTTATCAATGGCTTCCATAATTAAGAGCATCGTCATTATTTTCGTCATACTTGCAGGAGGAAGCTTCTCATGACTATTTTTGTCAAAAATAACTTCTCCCGTATCACGTTCAATGACAATCGCTGAAGAGGCATTCTCCGCTAACTTTGCTTGTTTTTCTGCAGCGCTTGCCATAGGTACTATCAAACTTAAAACAAGGCATACGCTTAAAATACTGGATAGAACTTTCCTCATCTCCATCCGACCTCCATCTCATATTCATAGTCGTCCTCAGGCGTAATTTACCATTTCCAAAAGAGGAAACCCCACCCAAGTTGGCTACCCCCCATTTTTCCCAATCTCGTTGTATTTATACAACTTCTGGAAGTTTTCTTGACACTTTCTGAAAACCAGTGAACTACTAAAGCGTATGAGAGGATAAGAGAAACCCCCAAAAAAGGAATAGATTTAGTAAATGATTACTTTTTAGATAAGCTCCTCTGCTTTATTATCAGAATAATTTTTTATACATAATGGCGAAGATGATTACTATGTACCTTATGGTCTAATAAAGATATAGCTTAGAGTTTTTATCATGGGAATATGATGGAGATACATTTATAATAGAAAACGGCTCTTCCATTAAGAGGCTATAACATTACATTAAAGGACTGATTCATTATCTTACATTACTTACAAATTGGTTTTATCATAATTGCCTTACTCATTTTCTGGTATGTGACGATTACCAAAAAATTGTGGAAGTTTGCTATTTTTTTAGCAATGCTTACTCTTGGAGGGCTAGGCATGTTCTTTGAAGCCTATCTTTCATACCCTATGTTTCTTGTTAGCTTGCTGTTATCAGTAATTGCCTATATCGGTTTGTTTTTCATTAGCAAAAAGGAAAATCGTCTTAAATATGTGTCTGTTCTCTTAATCGGGATCATATACATCTATATATATGTCTCGTTACTTCCCGATCCATTTGTTCGTTCTCTTGATGATATAAAAAACGCTTATCATACATACACCGAGGCAGCTGCAGACATCCCAGAGTCAGAAGTAGAGGATTCATCGTGGCTATTTACATGGGATCGGACTTATTCGACACTCGAAACAGAAATGTTGCTTTTCTACACAGAAGAAAGTTACTTTGACCGTTTTTTCCGTACTGAATTTTTGCCAAGTGCCGAGAAGCTGGATGAATTTTCGACCCTCGAACAGCAAGTCGAAACAGAACATAAAGAACATGTTGAAAAGGCTTTACATGCTCTCTATAATGCATATCCTCTCCACTCTCATTTCAACATGCTAGAGGAGAATGAATGCGTCGAACACATCGAGGTAACAATTTGTAAAAATGACAGCCATTTTACTATTCAGTTAGACGAAACAGTTATAGCTGATCCAAACAGGCTTCAGTCTTACTATGTCTTTAAAGATGTATTGTTACTCACCGGTCAGTCGTCTAATTACTTTTTGCCAAAGGATAAAATGGACTATACAAGTAAATCACTAGAAGCAAGTTATAACGATATCACGTATACGATAGATGGAGAAGTTCAATTTGAAGATTAGGTAGTTACCGGTTTGTCTCAATTTTTTTGAGGCAAACTTTTTTTTATGAAATAATACATAGAAATCCGATCTTTTTAGTATATTTTAATTGAGATCAGCCCCCTCTTCCTTTATACTTACTAATTATAAGACTTTAAAGAGGTGCCAGAAATGACGACTAAAGCAATTCGTTTCCATTCAAATACATTATCGGCTGTTCTTCATAAACCAGATCATCAACAACAACCTTCTCCGGCTATTATCTTTGTTCATGGGTTTATCGGAAGCAAAGTCGGAGAACATCGAATGTTCGTGAAAGCAGCTAATTACTTCTCTAATAAAGGCTTTGTTTGCTTTCGATTTGACTTTAGTGGTTGCGGGGAAAGTGAAGGAGATTATAAAGATGTCACGGTTTCCAAGCAAATTGATGAATTGAAATCCGCTATTCATTACGTATCACAAATGATAGAAGTAGATCCTAATAACATCATTATTATTGGACATAGTCTTGGCGGGGCACTTACTGCACTAACTGCCTATCAATTTCCACTTATCAAAGACATTATTCTATGGTCACCTGTTGCCAATCCTTATACTGATATTACTTCGATTACAGGGAAAGAAGCGGAACATACTGCTCAAATACAAGGTTATTCCGATTATAAAGGGTTCTTATTAAGCAAGTCTTTTTTTAATGATTTAAAAAATCATCAGCCCCTAAAAACGATACAATCGTTTCCTGGATCCGTTTTTGTTGTTCATGGAACAAGCGATGAAGATATTCCTTGCCAACATGCAGAAAGCTATATACAAGCCCTTCCTGAAACAGAGCATCAAAAGTTCGGATATAGCTTTATCAATGAGGCTGATCATACATTCTCCAATACGAAATGGGAAAATGAACTTTTTAATAAGTCCTTTGATTGGCTTCAGACAGTAAGGTGAAAAGAACCCCGTCATGATGACGGGGTTTCAAAATGATAACATTTGTGGGCTAGGGTAAAGTTTTAATTAAAACTGTGAACCGCCAAGTTGTTGCTCAGCTTGTTGAACTAGACGCTTGGTGATCTCGCCGCCAACAGAACCGTTCGCACGTGCAGTTGCATCTGCACCTAGTTGTACACCAAATTCAGAAGCGATTTCATACTTCATTTGATCTAGAGCTTGTTCAACCCCAGGTACTAATAGTTGGTTACTACTGTTGTTGCTTGCCATTTTTAGTTCACCTCGCTTTGTTCGTTTTCAGTAACTATTGTGTGAGAAACGTATCAGCTTATGCAACTTTATTGTTGGAAAAGTTTACTTATTGATTGCTATTGGCTTCATAGAGCTCTAGAGGCAATCCATCTGGATCAGAAAAAAAGGTAAATTTCTTTCCGGTTGTTTCATCGATTCGAATTGACTCTACTTCTATCCCCTGCTCCTCTAACCATTTTTTATACTCTTGGACATCATCTACTTTAAAAGCAAGGTGCCGTAATCCCCTTGCCTCAGGATAACTCGGTCTTTCCGGAGACTCCGGAAATGAAAATAATTCAATTTGACTGTTTCCAATTTGAAGGTCTAATTTATATGAGTTTCGCTCGCTTCGATACGTTTCGTTAATTATTTTCAATCCTAAAATATTCACATAGAAATGCTTCGATGTCACATAATCTGAACAAATGATAGCTACATGATGGATGTGTTTCAACACTGTAACGTCCTCCTAGAAAAATATTCTCCATTATAGCATTTCTTACAAGCTTTTTTATTGTCCGTTACATAAAACTTTAAATAGGTTAAAAACTAAAAGCGGTCAAACTGAACATTTAGGAGGGATCTTTACGTGGATCAGGAAATGCATTATAGCGAAGATAATAAATTTATTCCGATTACATCTGTTACTGATGGTGTCATTCAAGAAGTAGCTCCACAAATCTATTGTTTGCCTGTTCAAGTAGTAAATGTTTGTTTTGTAGGAGACCCAACGAAAGCCAATGCGTGGGTATTAGTCGATGCGGGCATGCCAAAATCTGCAGATAACATTCAAAATGCTTTAACAGAAAAATTTGGTTCAGTACAGCCCCCTCGCGCAATTGTTTTAACTCACGGTCATTTTGACCACGTTGGAGCAATTGTTGAATTAGCTGAGGAATGGGATGTCCCAATCTATGCCCATTCAGCAGAATTTCCGTACTTAACAGGTGAAAGAAGTTATCCTGAGCCAGATACGAGCGTGGAAGGCGGACTAATTGCAAAAATGTCGTCCATATTCCCGAATGGTCCGATACAACTTGGAAACCGTCTAAAGGAATTACCTAAAGATCACCGCATTCCAGAAATGCCTGGCTGGCGTTGGATCCACACTCCTGGTCATACTCCTGGCCATTGCTCATTCATCAGAATTGAAGACAACGCGCTAATTGCCGGCGATGCCTTTGTGACTGTCAAACAAGACTCACTTTATAAAGTACTAGCACAAGAAAAAGAGATGAATGGTCCTCCTAGGTATTTAACGACTGATTGGGAAGCAGCATGGGAGTCAGTTGGTATTTTAAAACATCTCGAGCCTACTGTTGCTATTACCGGACATGGCCTACCGATGTACGGAGAAGAACTAACTAAAAGCCTCGATAAACTTGCAGCAGATTTTGATAAGATAGCGATTCCTGACTATGGGCGCTATGTCGATCCAAACATTCATTAATTTAATGAAATATAAAAAGGGTGGCTCAAAGAATTTCTGAGAAATTAATAGCCTGTCACCCTTTTTATTAAATTTATCATCAATGTTTTAGCGAACATTCGTCTCTTTATATGTAAACTTCTGATAATATAAGGGAAACAACATTTTCAGGAGGTTATGAGATGACAAAAAGAAAATTAGTTATCACACAAAATATTGAAGACACTTATGTACAACAATTAAATGTAATCCTACCTGAATGGGAAATAATTATTGGAAGAGATCGTTCGGTTTGGGGAGGACATATTAAAGATGCTGAAATCATAGCAGGGTGGAAAGCCGAAATGGAGGACCTCCTTTTCCAAGAAGACCAAACACCCCTTAAGTGGATCCAAACTTGGTCTGCTGGTGTAAATCACCTTCCTCTTTCTGAATTACAATTGAGAGGAGTTCACATCACCAGCGCAAACGGCGTTCATGCTTATCCTATTTCAGAAACGATATTTGCATTAATGCTTAGCCTAACGAGAAAAATACATACCTATGTAAAAAATCAACAATCTAAAACATGGCACCATGAGCATATGAAGCTTGAAATTCATAGGAAAACAATTGGTATTATTGGGGTAGGTGCGATTGGTCAAGAAACAGCAAAGATTGCCAAAGCTTTCGGCATGCATGTCATTGGCATTCGACATTCAGGACAGCCATCCCCTAATGTAGATGAAATTTATACATCAAGTCAGTTAAACGACATTCTGCCTAGATGCGACTATGTCGTCATCACACTACCACTTACAACAGACACGCAACATCTATTTGCTGCTGAGCAATTTAGATTGATGAAGCGGAGCGCATTTTTGATTAATATTGGCCGTGGGGAAATTGTTGTTGAAGCTGATTTACTAGCTGCCCTTGAGAACGAAGAGATTGCCGGGGCTGGCTTAGATGTATTTGAACAGGAGCCTCTTTCTGAAGAATCGAAGCTTTGGGATCATGACAATGTTATTATTACTCCGCATACAGCTGGTTCAACCGAGTATTACGATAAACGTGTAATGGATGAAATTCTCATTCCAAATCTAAACAATTATGTAAGACATCAACCGTTTTCTGTCAACCTCGTTGATTACAAAAAAGGCTACTAAAATAATCGAGTGTAGAAGTGCTTAAAGAGGGCACTTCTTTTTTTATATGAAACATTTTATTACATTGATTTTATTAGATGTCACTCTTTTATCTAGTAAGATGCTACAATGATAATACTGTTTATATGGGAGGAATCGAGAATGCCGGATTGGTCCTATCATGTTTTATTTAAACCAGTATTATCAAAACTTCCGGCAAAGATATCGCGGGAATTTATTCATAAAACGATGAACCGAATTGCTACTACGCCTGGTGGGAAACAGGTGATTCACTTTTTAGGGAGAGAAGAATCTTCCCACCTCCTTAAGAAAAACATTCAGCAAATAGAACTTGAGAATTCTATCGGCCTGTCCTGTAAAATAGACCCCAACTTATCAGGAACGCAAGCTTTTGCCAATCTAGGCTTTGGCTTTATCGAAGTTGGCCCAGTAGGCAAAAAGTCTATCCCAAGTCAAAAGAATCTAATCATTCACCATTTAGAACAACGAATTGATTTCAGTGAATCCACTCCAACGTTAAGTGTAGAGCAAGCTATAACGAAATTAAGAAAGTACAATGTAAATAAGCCTATTTTTATTCGGTTAACTGAAAACGATCAGCATTTAGAAGAAATCACTAAGCGCTTAGCGCCATTTACTGATGGTTTTATTATTGATATGACAAATCACTCTCTAATCGACACTGACATTCATTCACTATCACTATCTCATGCTACGAGCAAACCAACCTTACTTGCTATCGGAGAAAATCAAGTTGAAGACCTACCGTTGCATGAGATTGTAGAAAATTTTTCAGGTCTGGTTCTAGAAGAGGGAAATCAGCAAGAAAATGAGGAAACTCTTTCTTCACACGTAAAAACGTTAAAATTTTTGCGAGAACATCACTTTTCATTGCCAATCATCACTGTTGGAGGGATTTTACAACCTAGGGATGCATTAAAGCTATTACATGCGGGTTCGGACATGCTTCTTTTATCTCACGGTTACGTCTTTGCTGGTCCGGGACTGCCAAAGAGAATTAAAGAGGCGCAGCTTGATGAGATTAACGTAGCTCCTGTATCTTATCAAGGCTGGGGGTGGTATTGGCTTTTTGGGTTATTTATTATGGTTGGAGGGTTACTTGCTCTAATTCTTAGTATGACGACAATTATCCTTCCCTATGATGAGTATTTCTTAGGCATGCCTCGTGAATCGATTTATTATTTCAACGAACGCATCCTATTTTTTATGGCTCACGATCGAATGACACTTGCGGGAACAATGATTTCCGGCGGGACCATTTATATGTTTTTAGCTAGATATGGTATTCGTAATGGAATGCTTTGGGCGAAACAGGCAACGGACATTGCCGCTATTATTGGATTTTTAGGTATTTTTCTCTTTATTGGCTACGGATATTTTGATTGGCTTCACATGCTATTTTGGCTCGTGTTGCTGCCATTTTATTGCATCGGCTATCATCAAACAAATAAACTAAGAGGAACACCCTCGTCTTCGAATCGAGACAACGATCACCATTGGAAAAATAGTTTATACGGGCAATTTTGTTTTGTCATACTCGGCTTTTCTTTCGTCATCGGTGGTATCATCATTTCCTATATTGGGATTACGAGTGTATTTGTTCAAACAGATTTACAATACCTATGTATGCCAGCTGATATGCTACAATCGTTTAATGAAAGACTCATCCCTGTCATTGCTCATGATCGAGCCGGTTTTGGCAGTGCACTCTTAAGTGTTGGTCTTCTTGTATTAATGGTTGCATTATGGGGGTATCATCAAGGTAGCCGCTGGGTTTGGTGGATGTTATTGATTGGAGGATTCCCGGCATTTTTTAGTGGAATCTCTGTTCATTTTGCAATTGGTTATACAACCTTCATTCACTTGCTACCAGCATACTTTGCTCTCGTTCTCTACCTCATTGGACTCATCTTTTCTTATCGCTTTTTCCATTCAAAAAGGGAATTCAACTAGGAAGGGCACGAAAAGGTTAAAATCAACCTTTTTCAGTGCCCTTCAATAAGCTTGTTTCAATTTTAAATGTGCAATGTTCATACAAGCTGTTTTTTAAAATTTGGGTTATTTATCCTTCTTCTCGCTTTCTTGTAACTCAGCAAGTTTCGCTAACAAAATGTGCTGAGGCATATGCATAATTTGTTCAATGGGCACATTTAATGACTCTGAAAGCTTCTGTGCAGTTTCTGCTGAAATTTGCAATGGTCTCATAATATAACCTCCCTTTCCTTTCCATGTTACCTTTATTAAACCATATGAATAGAAAGAGATACAATGATCACCTTATTTCTGTAATCTTTTCTATAACGTTCTATTCACTGAAAGTTTACATAGGTTGATACAAAGTAAAAAGGAGGATGTGCATGATTCATACCGTTCAAGCAGGCGAGACATTGTTTTCAATTTCAGAAGACTATCGAATTCCTTTCCAAGAGTTAGTTGCAGCCAATCCCGGGATAAATCCAGATCTTATTCTTGTTGGGCAAAGGCTAAATATACCAGGCCTTCCCTCTCCCCTAACGATCCCCTTCTCTATCCATGTCTCACTTACCAATCGAACGTTGACCTTAATGGTTCAAGATCAGATTCAAAAGGTTTACCCTGTTGGTGTAGGTCGAGTTCTTCACGAAACACCCGTCGGGGATTTTATTATCATTAATAAAGCACCAAACCCAGGAGGACCTTTTGGTACAATGTGGATGAGTTTGTCAAAGAAACACTATGGAATTCATGGTACAAACGATCCTCAATCAATTGGACATTATGTCTCACGGGGCTGTATTCGAATGTTTAATCACGATGTTGAAGAATTAGCTCACACCGTTCCAATAGGTACGTCTGTATTTATCAGGCCTTAACATCGCAAAGATTGATCTTTTGTACTTGACTCTTATTTTTTGGACAATTTCCATTGCGTGCAATTCATTCTTAATCTCCCCTCCTTTGTGATAAACTGGTAAAAACCGAGTGAACGGAGGAGGATTTATGAAACTACAAACAGTAAATACAAACGAAGAGAGAAAGCTTATCGTTCATCAAACTGCTCAAGCCTTTTTGTCTCGTGCACAAAAACATGATGAAGAAAATACATTTCCAATGGAAAACATTCAAGAACTTAAAGAAATTGGCTATACGACCCTAACGATTCCAAAAGAATTTGGAGGAGCAGGTCTCCCATTAACTGACTGGCTTTCTTTACAAGAAGTGATTGCTACATATGACGGTTCAACTTCCTTATCAATTGGCTGGCATATGGGAATCATTACTCAGATTATTGAAAATAGATCATGGCCTGAAAATATTCTAGATCGCGTCCTTTATGAGGTGTTACATGAAGGTAAGTTATTAAATGCCGCAGCTTCAGAGCCTGAAACAGGCAGTCCTACTCGCGGTGGAAAGCCTACGACCACTGCCAAAAACGAAAAAGATAGCTGGGTTATTAACGGTAGAAAGAGCTTTACATCTATGGCACCAGCGCTTGATTATTTTGTCGTTTCAGCAACGATGGAAGACGGTCAGGTAGGAAATTTTTTAATTCATCGTACAGCCCCAGGAGTAAAAATTGAAGAAACATGGAATTCCATTGCCATGAGAGGAACAGCTAGTCACGATCTCTATTTAAAAAATGTTCGTATACCAGCAGATCATTTTCTCGAAATCATTCATCCTGGAAAAAAAAGTCCAGCTGGCTGGCTCTTACATATTCCGGCTTGTTATTTAGGGATAGCCCAAGCTGCTCAAAACTTTGCTGTTGAATTCGCAAAGAACTATTCTCCAAATAGCTTATCAACGTCTATAAAAGATCTCCCCAACGTTCAAGTCAAAATAGGAGAAAATGAGGCGGATTTAATTCAGGCGCGTTATTTCCTTTATGGTGTAGCAAAAAAATGGGATACAAGTTCTCAAAATGAACGCCTCGCGATGCAATCTGAATTAAGTTCGGTAAAATATCATGTTGTTAACAGTGCGGTAAACATTGTCGACCGAGCAATGCGAGTAGTTGGCGCTCAAAGTTTATTTAAAGAAAATCCGATCCAGCGCTACTATCGCGATGTTCGTGCTGGGCTACATAATCCGCCAATGGATGATCGAACGCTAGTCTCACTTGCTTCAGAAGCTTTTGAACGTCCTGAATAAAAGCATGTTAAGAGGTGGATTTCAAACTAAAAAGAGGGGGCTGTCCCAAAAGTCCGGAACTGAGGAGGCAATGGCTCCGTTCGCTACGCGCCCCCCTCAATAAATAGCTTCTTTCCGTACTTCGGTGAGGCTCGACTCTCTTTTTATTATTCCCTAGAAATATTATTATACTACCAATCTAGACAATTATAATATTTTCATATTTCCACAAAAAAAGTGCCTGTTTACTATTCAACCATGACTCTTACAACACATCATTAATTGATTAATAAAAAGGCACTCTTTTTTTGTATTTATACTTTTATCAATTTTATCTGTTGTAGAGCAGGACAAAGAAAATCAATACTTTCCATTAAGAAATGGGCAAGGTCTAGGAAATTATTTAACAGATTCTGTCTTTATAGAGAAGGCGAAGATCCCTTCAAAAGAAGAAAAAGAAGTTGGTGGGCAGCAGCGGCTTTTGCTGCAGCTAGCTCCCCTTCTTGATGGACGATCGTTTGAAATCCTACTGAGCTAGAGCAAATGGTACCGGAGCAGAAGTTCCCAAAATGGTTTTTGTCACGTCAACTTTTGACACGTCACGTAGAACACGAGGAACAATTTTCAATCTCCTAAATCCTTCAATATTTGCCTGAAGGGTTTCTTCCACACCAGCGCCACTTTGAATGTATTCAAAGGCACCTTTATCTAAACTGTTTTTTGCAACTTGCTCCCACTCCTCGGGAGATCTAAACCCGATAGTTTGTGACATAATTGCCCCCTTCCTCTCTTAATCTTTCTTCAATCTAGCTGCAACGCGGTTTCCTATTGATTGAATACCTTGTACAAGAATAATTAGGATAATGACTGTTGCGTACATAACTTCTGGTTCATAACGTAAATGACCGAAACGATATGCTAAGTCTCCTAGACCACCAGCACCAACTAGCCCTGCCATTGCAGTTGCACCAATCAACCCGATTGTTGCAATGGTCAGACCTAAAATAAGAGAAGGACGCGCTTCTCGTACCATAACATGCCAAATGATATGTCTTGTCTTGATTCCCATTGCTTCATAAGCTTCTAGTACCCCTTTATCGACTTCAAGTAGAGCGGATTCCATTAATCTTGCAATGTAAGGAGCAGTGTAAACAACTAGTGGCACAATTACCCCTTTAACACCCATTGACGTTCCAACAAGAAATTTTGTAAAAGGTAAAATAAAGAACAGTAAGATAATGAATGGAATTGAGCGTGTAATATTGATTACAATATTTAACACTTGATAAACATATTTATTTTCTAAACTTTTATTTGGTCTTGTTAATACAAGTAGTGTTCCTAAAGGCAAAGCAATGATAATTGATATTAATAAAGAGATGGATACCATCTGAAATGTTTCAATGGTCGCTTTCCAAATCGGGTCTCCCCAACGATCTAAAAATTCAGTTACTTGAAACATGCTACAAATTCACCCTTTCTACATGTACACCCTCTGCTTCTAAATACGTAATGGCCGCCTCTGTTTGTTCTTTTGTTCCTTGTAGGTGAATGACCATTCGGCCATAAGGCTCATTTTTCAATTGAACGATGTTTCCAGATAAAATATTTGTGTACACTTCAAACTTCTTAGATACTTCAGCAAGAGCTGGTTTACCAGTTGATTGCCCAACAAAGGACAAACGAATGACAGGACCTTGTTCACTAAATGAATTAATAACTTCAGCTGGAATATCTTCTGGAAACAGACTATTAATGAATTTCTTCGTTGTGTCTGTAGTCGATTTAGAAAAGATATCAATGACCTTTCCTTCTTCAATAACTTTTCCATTCTCCATTACAGCTACTCGATCACAAATTTTTTGAACGACATGCATTTCGTGAGTAATTAACAAAATTGTAATTCCAAATTCTTTATTAATCTTTAATAGTAAAGATAAAATTGATTCAGTCGTTTCTGGGTCTAGAGCGCTTGTTGCTTCGTCACTTAACAATACATCTGGTTCATGAGACAAAGCTCGTGCAATTGCGACACGTTGCTTCTGACCACCAGATAACTGACTAGGATAAGAATCAGCTTTCGCCTCTAGGCCAACTACAGCTAAGTATCTATTTACTCTTTCATCAATTTCAGCTTTAGGTATCCCTGTTAACTTTAATGGAATCGCAATATTATCATAGACAGTAGCTGTTTTTAAAAGGTTAAATCCTTGAAAGATCATCCCAATGTTTTGTCTTGCTTCACGAAGTTTATTTGTCGATAAATTAGTCATTGACACCCCATTAACGACGATTTCTCCCTCACTCGGCTTTTCAAGCATATTCACACACCGAATGAGTGTACTCTTACCAGCACCACTATATCCAATTACTCCATATATTTCACCTTTTTTCACATGAATAGAAACGTCATCTAGTGCCTTAACCGTTGTTTTCTTTGACGCAAATGTTTTTGACACACGCTTTAATTCGATCATATTCGTCAACTCCTTAATAGAAAAAGAGGGTGACAATTGTCACCCACTCTCATATTACCTTACCATGAAGCTACAACTGAACCGGCAAATTCTTCCTCAATAAATTGTTTCACTTCTTCAGATTGGTAAATTTCAATAAATTTTTGAATCACAGCATCATTTTCATTTTCTGTACGAACGGCAAGTACGTTCACCCAAGGTGAATCACTAGGCTCAATAAAGATAGAATCTTCTGTCGGTACATACCCGTGCTCAATTGCAAAGTTTGTATTAATAGCAGCTGCAGCTAACTCATCTAATTGTCTTGGGATTTGTGATGCTTCAAGCTCAATAAACTCTAAATTATGTGGGTTATCTGTAATATCATTTACTGTTGCAGTAACTCCAGCATCAGGGTCAAGTGTAAGTAGACCAGCTTGTTCAAATAAGATTAACGCACGAGCTCCATTTGTTGGGTCATTCGGTAATCCAACTTTATCTCCTTCTTGCAATTCTGCTACATCAGTTACTGCAATAGAGTAGATTCCCATTGGGAAGTTAACTGTTGTGGCAACATCAATTAAATCAAGGTTACGCTCTTCCTTAAAGTTATCTAAATATGGCTTATGTTGAAAGCTGTTCAGATCCAATTCACCTTCATCAAGCGCTACATTTGGCATTACATACTCTGTAAAAACGGTCATATCAATCTCAAGACCTTCTTCAGCTGCTAATTCAATTACTTTTTCCATAATTTGTTCGTGAGGACCAGCAGTTACCCCTACTTTTAGCTGATCTTCAGCTAATTCACCAGTACCAGTGTCTCCACCGCCACCGCAAGCTGCAAGACCGATCATCGATAAAGCTGTTAACGTAGAAATTAATACTTTTTTCATTTTTCTCTCTCCTACCCTTTTTTTATCTATTTATTTTTTATATGTTTCAACGGTTTGAATTCCGTGAACAACCTGAGTTGTTGTGAATGACTGACTCATAAAATGAATCGATTCATTTGGAAGCAATGCTTTTTTTGCTATTGCTTCAAAGACTTCACCATTTTGTTTTAAGCCTAATTCCTTTAAGGAAACTGGCAAGCCAACTTTTTGATAGAAAGGAAGCAACTTTTCTATCTCCTCCAGCTCACCTTCAAGTGCAAGTTGAACAAGTATACCATAAGCTACTTTTTCACCATGAAGAAAATGATGAGTTTCTTCAAATTGTGTTAAAGCATTATGAATAGAATGCGCCGCAGCTATTCTACCAAACTCATCGCCCAATCCGCCAACAAGACCACCTGCCATTATATTCGTTTCAATAATAGTTAACAAGGATGATGTTACTTCTTTTTGCGTTAGAGCAACCAAAGCTTGTTCGCTCTCCTTAAGGATCAGCTCTTGGCAAAGATTTGCTGTTAGAAGTGATAATTTCACAGGTACTCGCATATTATCTAATTCTTTTGTTAAGGACTTAGCTTCGTACCATTTCGCCAATGTATCTCCTATTCCCGCACGTAGGTACGAGAGAGGCGAGGAAGCAATAATCGTTGGCTCAATGAGGACAACCCACGGATTCTTCAAAAAAGTAGTATATTTTAAATAATCTCCTGCATCGGAATAGATCACACTTAACGGTGTCCATGCTGCACACTGTGAGGCAAGCGTCGGAAGCAAAACGACTGGCACATTCATCTCATTTGCAACGGCTTTGGCTAAGTCCATCACTTTTCCGCCGCCTAACCCGATAATGACATCACAGCCTTTTTCGTTTCCAAGCTTTGTTAAACGTTCAATTTCCATCAGTGAACATTCACCAACGTATTGTTCGAAATAAACATCTATCTGATCAAAAGAAGGTAAGAAACTTTTAGCAGCTTCAAGTGATCTTTGTCCATGAACCAACAAAGCTCTCCCTACTTTTCCCCCAACCATGAGAGATGGTAAGCGGTCGTATACTCCTATTTCACAAGCATAGTAACTAGGAGAGGCTTGTACTTTAATTTGCTTCACCGTTGGATTCCCCCTATCCATTCATTCAGTTTCTTTAGCAGGAAAAACCAAGAAAACAAGTTGGTTTTAACTCATTGTTCATCATTATAATGAATATTTACTATTTAGACAATTGTTTTTTGAAAAAAATATTTCACAAAAAGAAATTATGTCAATCTTTCCTCATAACATTCTGAAAAATCTGCCTTTCTAAGAAAAAAGCATTGACACCTTATTAATATCAAGCTATTATTTAAGTAACATTAGATTCCGAGAGATCAAATGGAGAAGTGAAGAAGTCTTGTTCTCTTTAGCGTCTTATTGATGTAAATCGATAAGATGAAAAAGTTGAAACAACTTCTAACTTAAACATTTATGGTAAATCGGCGTATTTCTTCCTATCACTTGAAGAAATATGCCTTTTTTGTATCATTCTCGTCTACACATTTTAGGAGGTATCTTAAATGATACGAACAAAAGGATCATTAGAAGCGTCAATCTCAAAATCCCTAACCCAATGGGAAAAGGATTTCTTAGGACGAGGATCCGTTTCTGTAAAAACCGATATCCTACGTGACATGATTATCGTGACACTTAAAGGGGTGTTAACCCCTGCTGAATATGCACTTTGTCAAAAAGATGAAGGCCGAATATCGATCAAAAAAGTCCGCTGTGAACTTGTAGAGTCTGGTCGTGATGCATTAGGTGAGCTAATCCAAGAAATTGTAGGGATTGAAGTCATTACGCTTCATACAGATATTAGTACAAAAACAGGCGAACGATTAATGGTTTTTAAATTAGCAACCGACTTAGAGAAAACTTTAACTTAAATGAAAAAGGGAGATCTTTAAAAAGCGTTAATGGCTCGTTAAAGATAAACCGCCAATTATGAAATCAGTAGCGTCTACATCGGATGAAACTGACTTCCTAATCGGCGGTTTTTTTATATTTAAATAGTCATAAAGGAGGATTCAAACGATGTATGAAATTATGATTCAAAACATATTGTCACCTGTTGTTTTGTTCTTTGTCCTAGGCTTATTCGCCGCTCTCGTTAAGTCTGACTTAAAGTTCCCAAGTGCACTCAGTGAAACACTTAGCATATTTTTACTTGTTGCGATTGGGTTAAAAGGAGGGATTGAGTTATCCAAATATTCATTAGAAGAGGTCATCTCTCCTGTAATTGGCACATTATTCCTAGGTTCTACTTTGCCTATTGTGACGTTACTTCTATTGAAAACAATCAAAATTGATAAAAAGAATGCCATTGCTCTTGCTGCGACATATGGCTCAGTAAGTATTGTCACATATGGAGCTGCCATTTCCTTCCTTGATCAAATCGGGACGACATATGAAGGATTCATGAATGCCATGGTTGTCTTAATGGAAAGTCCAGCTATTATCGTGTCATTAATTCTCTTGAAAGTGATGGAACAAAAGAAATCAGAAGCACAGACCTATTCACCAAAAACTGTTGCTTTTGCATCACCTGCAACAGCTTGGATAGATAAAGAAGTATTAAAAGAAGCTTTATTTGGAAAAAGTATTTTGCTATTACTCGGTGCCCTTATCATTGGTCTCATTGCTGGGGAGCAGGCACTTCCAACAGTCCAGCCATTGTTTATTGATCTATATGGCAGTGTACTTATTTTATTTCTCCTAAGCATGGGATTAACTGCTGGTGCACGATTGCCCGAAGTACGTAAGCATGGTATACAGCTATTTCTTTTTGGGATTATCATGCCGGTCATAGGTGGAATCTTAGGGGTTCTAGTAGGAAATGTCATCGGACTTTCTCTTGGTGGAATGACTTTAATGGGAGTTCTTGCTGGGAGTGCATCTTATATTGCCGCACCTGCAGCCTTACGTACTTCTGTACCTGATGCTAATCCATCCGTCTATTTAGGCCTTGCACTTGGTATTACGTTTCCGTTTAATCTGATCATTGGAATTCCACTATATTACCAACTAGCTCAATGGTTTATCTAATTTTAAGGAGGAATTCAAATGTTAAAACGACTGAATCAGCCAATTACAGCCAACAAAGTACTCGTTATTGCTGATTGTGAACATGATTTCACTCAACGACTTCCACAGTGGCTTAACATTGAATCAAACCAATTGCTCGTACTTTCAAGCACTAACGCTTCTGTAACACAGCCTTATGGTTGTTTGGTACGGAATATTATATTAGCTATCTATGAGAAAGGGATTGATCAAATTTACCTGATTGCTCCCGAAGAACAGGCAAGTCCTACGTTTAATCAACAAATTTTACTTAACAAGTTTGAAAATGATGGAATTGATCAAGAACTCATAGATACCCTTGAGTATAGCCGTATTATAAATAAAGATGTTCTTACTTGGCTGAAAGGACCTGATGGAGACGTCGACGACGTATTAAAATCAAGTGTTACCTTATTAGAGAATCACCCTCTCATTCCAAAACGTGTGATAATAGAAGCTTTTACAGTAAATACAATTACTGGGCACTTCACTTCCATTTCTTCTAAGAAGACAGAAGAAGATATTTGTTAAAGCTAGCTAAGCCTAAAATAGGTGTACAGTTGCAGGATTTTTTGTGAGGCTAATCCCAAAAGTCCTAAACAGAGGTGGCGATGGCTCCATTCGTCTTAGGGGGTGTCTCAAAAGGTCAATAACAGACCTTTTGAGACACCTCCTTCTTGTTCCCAACATAAATGAAGTGCTTCCATCAACTTTAAAATTTGAGATGGAGCTTGTTTATGTTATAGTAATGAGGAAACTAACCTACCTTCCAGAGGTCATAGGAGGCATATAAATGAGCGTACATATCGGAGCAAAACAAGGTGAAATAGCAGAAACGATTCTCCTTCCAGGGGATCCACTACGAGCGAAATATATAGCTGAAACATTTTTAGAAGATGCTGTTTGCTATAATGAAGTAAGAGGCATGTTAGGATTTACCGGTACATATAAAGGTGAGCGTATCTCGGTTCAAGGAACAGGAATGGGTGTTCCTTCCATTTCTATATACATTAATGAACTAATGCAAGAATACAATGTTCAAAACTTAGTTCGTGTTGGAACTTGTGGAGCGATTCAAAAGGATGTTAAAGTAAGGGATGTCATTTTAGCAATGAGCGCTTCGACCGATTCGCAAATGAATCGTTTAACATTTGGTGGAGTAGACTTCGCACCTACTGCTAATTTTGATTTACTTAAACAAGCGTATGATGCCGGTCTTGAAAAAGGGTTAAATTTAAAAGTAGGGAATGTCTTCACTGCAGATATGTTTTATAATGACAATGCAGAGTTAGAGAAGTGGGCGAAATACGGCATTTTAGCTGTTGAGATGGAATCGGCTGCTCTTTACACCCTTGCTGCTAAATTTGGCAGAAGAGCACTTTCCGTCCTTACAGTAAGTGATCATATCTTAACTGGTGAAGAAACTACTTCTGAAGAACGCCAAACAACATTTAGTGACATGATGGAAGTTGCACTTGAAGCTGTCACTAAAAAATAATCTATTTCTTAGGCATGAAGCAGGCTTCCCTCTTTATGCCTATTTGATTATTATGAAGGTTACTCGCCGTAACTCTCTTCCTACACGTCATAAAGCTAGATTTACTTCCTGCAATCGAGTAGAGGGGAAAGTTAAGTAACTTTCCGCCCCTCTCACACCACCGTACATACGGTTCCGTATACGGCGGT